>NZ_RZSJ01000709.1:0-2815 GCF_003998025.1 Mesorhizobium sp. M8A.F.Ca.ET.021.01.1.1 | reverse complement strand
CCGCCGGTGCCGACCATCATTTTCGCCTGGAAATGCTCGATCGTCTCGGCGAGTTCGGCCTTGGAGACCTCGACATGGATGCCGTCGGCCTGGACCCGGCCGGCGATGCGGGTGTCGCCAGCAATGATGACCGCCACGCCCGCGGCCTGCGCGGCCGGCACGACCTGTTCGGCAAAGGCCTGGAAGGAGGCCTCGTCCATGCCGTTCTCGGGCAGGATCAGCGAGGCGATGTCGCCGCCGTCGAACGCGGCCGCGATGCGGGCGGCCGGCACGCCGGGTGGCGCGATCAGTACGATGCGGCAGCGGTTGGGAGGCGTGGCGTCATTCATGGTTCTTCGATCCCGGGTTTCGCCTATGCCGGGCGAAGATGGTTGGATTGCGGCATAGAGCAAACTGCCCGCTTTGAACAGGCGGACAGCCAGGATCGGATTTTTTGACCGCCGGGTAGCCGGCGTGCCGCCTTACTTGATCGGCTGCGGGCTCGCGGCGGACGGTCTCGATTTCCACAATGTCCAGCCGAGGTTCATGCCGGCGGCTGCGATCAGGATGGCGGCGGCGCCGACGACCTGGCTAAGATGCAGCCGATGGCCGAAAGCGATGACATCGACCAGGATGGCAACGACCGGATAGATGAAGGACAGCGACCCCTGCAGATGCGTCGGCAGCTTCTGGATGGCGCCGTACATCAGGATGTACATCAGGCCGGTGTGGACGATGCCGAGCGTTGCCAGCATGGCCCAGCTCCATGGGTCGGCGGGAAGATGCGAGAGATTGGCGAAGGGCGCCAGCATGACGACGCCGACGCAGACCTGGATGAGCGCGATCAGATGGGGCGGCGTGCCCTTGAGTTTCTTGGTGACGATGGCCGCGACAGCCCAGAAAAAGGCGGCGGCCAGGGCCATCAGGATGCCGGCGAAATAGTTCGTGCCGACATCGCCGGCGTCTGGGGCGGCCCCGACGATCAGCACCATGCCGGCGAAGGCGATTGCCAGCCAGGTCAGCTTGGTCAATGTCAGCCGCTCGGCGAACAACAGCGCGCCGAAGCCGACCAGCATGAAGGGTTGCGTGTTGTAGACCGCGGTGGCGATCGAGATGGAGGCGCGTGAGAATGCGCTAAACAGGAGCAGCCAGTTGATGACGATCGCCGCGCCCCCAAGTGCTGCGAGGCCGACGATGCGCAACGACAGCCTGTTGCGCAACAATCCAAGCGAAGCGCAGATGATGAGCAGCGTCAGCGCGCCGAACGCGCAGCGCCAGAACACTACATCCATGATCGGCTGGCCGGACATGATGACGAACCATCCGATCGTTCCCAGGATCGCCATTGCGGCCGACATTTCGACCGTGCCACGTACCGTATCGTTCATGATAAGCCTCTGAACCCGTTGAGCCAGCATAATCTCATGTGATGTCGAGGCTTTCCATCTCCTCAGGAAGGCTATATGAGGAGGTGGCCTAATTATATTAGGCAGCCGCTCGAATCTGCGAGAAAAAGAAATGCTGGACGATCTCGACCGAAATCTCCTCGAAATCCTGGTCAGGGATGCGCGGACCTCGCTGAAGGATCTGGCGGCCCAGGTCGGGCTTTCGTCGCCGAGCGTTTCGGAGCGGCTGCGGCGGCTCGAGGAACGCGGCGTCATCCGGGCGTTCACCGTCGAGATCGATCCGCTGGCGCTCGGCTATACGCTGCAGGCGATCGTGCGGATCAAACCTTTGCCGGGCAAGCTGCACATCGTCCAGAAACTGATCGAGGAGATTGAAGAGTTTGGCGAATGCGACAAGGTGACGGGAGATGACTGTTTCGTCGCCCGGCTGTTCGTGCGCTCGATCGGCGACCTCGACGGCATTCTCGACCGGATCGCCGACAAGGCCGAGACCAGCACCGCCATCATCAAGGCACAGCCGATCCGGCGGCGGCCGCCGCCACTGGGGTTGCCGTTGGGCTCATAAGCTTGACATCCCGAGGCCATGGTGGAAAGGCGCGGCCAGTCCACCAAATGTCAGTCTTCCGCCAGATGGCTGTCTGAAGAGCGAGAAAAACATGGCGCAGAACATCTACGATCAACCGGAATTCTTCGCGGGCTACAGCCAGCTCGGCCGCTCGGTCGAGGGCCTGGACGGCGCCGCCGAGTGGCCGGCGCTGCGCGCGATGCTGCCTGATGTCACGGGCCTGAGGATCGTCGACCTCGGCTGCGGCTTTGGCTGGTTTTGCCGCTGGGCGCACGGGCAAGGGGCGAGCAATGTCCTTGGGCTCGACCTGTCGGAGAAGATGCTTGCCCGGGCCAGAGCTGCCGGCCCGGACACGGGCATCACCTATGAAAGAGCCGACCTCGACCAGCTCAGCCTGCCGCGGGCCAGCTTCGACCTCGCCTACAGTTCGCTCGCCTTGCACTATGTCGCGGATGTCGAGCGCCTGTTCGGAACCGTGCATCAGGCCCTGTCGCCAGGCGGCCATTTTGTCTTCTCGACGGAGCATCCGATCTACATGGCGCCGACCAATCCCGGTTGGTCGATCGATGGCGAGGGGAAAAAGACCTGGCCTGTCGACCGGTATCTGGTGGAAGGGCCGCGCACGACCGACTGGTTGGCCAAGGGCGTGGTAAAACATCACCGCACCATCGGCACCACGCTCAACACGCTGATCGGGACGGGTTTCACGATCGAGCATGTCGAGGAATTCCGTCCGACGGACGCGCAGATCGCGGCCATGCCGGGTCTTGCGGAAGAACTCGAGCGGCCGATGTTCCTGCTGGTTTCGGCGCGCCGATAGCTATTCGAAGCCCGCCGGCAAGGCTCGTCGCGGCCAGCCCATATT
>NZ_RZSJ01000708.1:0-2836 GCF_003998025.1 Mesorhizobium sp. M8A.F.Ca.ET.021.01.1.1 | reverse complement strand
GTGGTACCAGACAAACTGGGTCGACACGCATGTGGACCTGATGACGCAGATCACGCAGGACACCGGTATCCTTTGGGGATTTGGCACTGGGGAACAAGGCGAGAAGTATCGCATCGCGCCCAGCCTCAAGCTCGGATTCCTCACACAGCTGCATCCGAGCGCGAACAGCATCCTGTCCCTGTCGTTCACCACGACCTTCGGCGGCAAGCTCAGCGAAAAGCCCTGCCAGGCCGATTATGGCGATCTGGGCACCTTCAGCGTCAATTGCCGGCTCGCCGCCGGGGAGATGGCACCCGAGGAAACCTTGAAATATCTGGCTAACGCTAAACCGGAGAGCCAGCATCTGTGGCTGAATTACCGTGTTACTTTCTGATCGCGAGGGGCCGGGCACGAGATGTCGCGTAGCCGCGGAAGATCCGCGATCCTCCGTCCTAGCTTCTGTTTGAACCGGGGTAAAAACATGTCAAATACGCATTGGAAATTCGCTATTGCCACGGCCCTCGCCCTCCTGCCGGCATCGATTGCCGTGGCTCAGGAAGCTGTCGGTCCAGATCCGCTGTCCGCGCTCTGCGGCGGCGGTCAATCCAACGCATCCATATGCCTGAGCGCAACCCTGCCGGCGGCCACGTCGCAGACCTTGCAAAACTGGATGAGCCCGGATGTCGGGGCCGCATGGCGTGCCGGTTACAAAGGCAAAGGCGTCACCATCACGATCGTCGACGACTTCTCCAGCACCTCGAAGTTCAGCGGCAATTTCGGCATCGGCACCCAGACCCAGCGCCATGGCGAATGGACCCGCGAAGAAGCCAGCATGATCGCGCCGCTGGCGACGATACGGTCGAAAGACTTCTCCACCAGTTCCTCGGTCGCGCTGGCGCCGGGCCTGAACGTGCTCAATCTGAGCTATGGCATGTACGCCAAGGCAGGCTACAGCCCAAGCCAGATCGGATGGAGCGCCGAGGAGGCCTCCATCATCTCCTATGCCACCAAGGGAACGGCCGTGGTTTCGAAGGCCGCGGGCAACGACGCGGTTGCCGTGGGCGGCGTCACCAGCGGCCAGCAGGATTATCTCGACCTCGCCTTGGTCGGAAAGGCATCCGCGATTTTCGTCGGCGCGCTCAACAGCAACGGCACGACGTCGAACAAGGCCACCATGGCCTGGTATTCCAACACCGCCGGCACCAACACGGCTGTGCAGAGCCATTTCCTGGTCGTGGGTGTCACCGGGGACAAGACCGGCCTTTACGGCACCTCTTTCGCCGCGCCGATCGTTGCCGGCTACGCCGCCATCGTGGGCAGCAAGTTCACCAAGGCAACGTCGACCCAGATCACCAACCAGTTGCTGAATACGGCCCGGACCGACACGTTGGCCAACTACAGCGCCTCCGTCTATGGCAAGGGCGAGGCAAGCCTTTCGCGTGCCCTGGCTCCGCTGTCGATCAAGTAGCAGGACGGAACAGCAGGGCAACACCGGCGGAGATCCGGCGTTTCCGACCTACGTGTCAAGCGCTTGCGCGGCGCGTTCGAGCAACGTGTCGCGATCAGGCGCAAATCCCGCCTCGACCCATTCGGCTTCGAGGTTCTTGAGGATTTCGCCAAGCTTCGGTCCCGGCTTTGCGCCGAGCGCCGTCAGATCGGCCCCTCTGAGCGGAAACTCGGGCCGTTCCCATTTGAGCGCAAAGCCAAGCAGGCGCGAAAAGCCGCCCGCTTGAAGCAATGCGTCATTGTCCTCGACGGCGCGCACCCGCGCCGCGGCAAGCGACAGACGCAGGCGGTCGACAAACCCTTGCCGGTTGCCGCGATAGAGCCGTTTCGCCAGTTCGCCTTCGGTCGTCTTCGGCTCGACGGCCGTGGTGAGGGCCCAATGGAGCATGCGGTCGGCTTCGGCGGTCGAGAACCTGAGCCTCTCGGCCAACGTCTTCATGCGCGCCGCATCCGGCGGCACGATTGCCTCCAGCCGCAGCATCGGATCCACCGCCCAGCCCAGGTCTTTCTCGGCCTTGGTCAACCCGTGGATCGCATCGATACCCCATTTCTCGCTTTCCGACAGCGCGGCGGTCAGGACACCAGCCTGGCGCATCCACAACAGGGCGCGTGAGGGATCGGGGGCCGACAAAAGCTTCTTCAGTTCGGACCAGACGCGTTCGGCCGAGAGTTGGCCAAGGCCGTCCTTCAGCCGGGCGCAGGCCTTCAACCCCTCGGCATCCGGCCGGCCGTCGCCATACCAGGCAAAGAAACGGAAGAAGCGCAGGATGCGCAGATAATCCTCGCGGATGCGCGCCTCCGGGTCGCCGATGAAGCGCAGCCGGCGCGCCTCGATGTCGGAAATGCCGCCGACAAGGTCGACAACACTGCCGTCGGCCTCGGCGTAGAGCGCGTTGATGGTGAAGTCGCGCCGCTCGGCGTCGAGCTTCCAGTCGCGTCCGAACGACACCTTGGCGCGGCGGCCATCGGTCTCGACGTCGGCGCGCAAGGTGGTGACCTCGTAGGGTTTGCCGCCCGCGACCACCGTGATCGTGCCATGTTCGATGCCGGTCGGCACCGCCTTGAAGCCTTCCGCTTCGGCACGGCGGATGGTCTCCTGCGGCAGGCAAGAGGTGGCGATGTCGACGTCGGCGACAGGCTGGCCCATCAGCGCGTTGCGCACGGCGCCGCCGGCGATACGCGCCTCTTCACCGCCTTCGGTGAGCGCGCCAAGCAGGCGCTGCAGATGCTTGTCGGAGAGCCAGTCGGCCCTGCCCGCGATCGAAACACTCACGCATAGAGCCTTTCATAGAGCGTACGGATGATACCGGCGGTGACGCCCCCGATGCGCCGGTCACCATAGGGCATGTCG
>NZ_RZSJ01000707.1:0-2857 GCF_003998025.1 Mesorhizobium sp. M8A.F.Ca.ET.021.01.1.1 | reverse complement strand
AGCCGAACCTGTGGACCGAGGCTGCAAAGGCCATCATGACCACGGACACCTATCCGAAAGTGGCGACGCAGACGGTGAAGCTCGGCGACGCCGATGTCACCATCAACGGCATTTCCAAGGGTGCCGGCATGATCGCGCCAGACATGGCGACGATGCTCTCCTTCATCGCCACCGACGCGCCGATCGCGGCACCGGTCCTGCAGGACCTTTTGTCGCGCGGCACTGCCAAGACATTCAACGCGGTGACCGTCGACAGCGACACCTCGACCAGCGACACGCTGTTGTTGTTCGCCACCGGCAAGGCGGCAAAGCGCGGCGCGCCTGAAATCACCGATCCCAGGGATGCCCGCCTTGGTCAGTTCCGCCGGGCGCTCGGCAAGGTGCTGAAGTCGCTGGCGCTGCAAGTGGTGCGTGACGGCGAGGGCGCGCGCAAGCAGGTCGAGGTCACCGTCACCGGCGCGAAATCGGCCCGCTCGGCCAAGCGCATCGCGCTGTCGATCGCCAATTCGCCGCTGGTCAAGACGGCGGTCGCCGGCGAGGATGCCAATTGGGGCCGCGTCGTCATGGCCGTCGGCAAGGCCGGCGAGCCCGCCGACCGCGACCGGCTGTCGATCTGGTTCGGCGACAACCGGCTGGCGCATGAGGGCGAGCGCGACCCGGCCTACTCGGAGGAAGCAACCTCGGCCTACATGAAGCGCGATGACATCCGCATCCGCGCCGATATCGGCATCGGCCGCGGCAAGGCGACGGTGTGGACCTGCGATCTCACCAAGGAATATGTCGCCATCAACGGCGACTACCGGAGCTGATCGCGTTGGTATCGCGTCATCCGGCAAGCATGCTCGCGACCGTGCGCCGCTACGAGGCGGCCGGCTTTCGCGCCTGGCCCGCGGCTGCGGTCCACTATGACGGCACGTGGGTGGTGCGCCTGACCGCGGGACATCCGGCCAAGCGGCTGAACTCGGTCAATCCGCTCGATCCCGGCGACATCCAGCACATCGCCGACCGCATCGGCCGCGCCAGCCGCCGCTTCGACGCCTATGGCCGGCCATTGACGTTCCGCATGTCGCCACTGTCGGGCCCCGATCTTGCCAGCCATCTCGACAAGGAAGGCTGGAGCCGGTTCGACGAATCGCTGGTCATGCGGCTGCCGTTGGCCGACGCGCGGCTCGACGACGCCATGGACCAGATTCCGCTCAAGGACATCAGCCGCTTCATCGGCGCATTGCTCAAGGTCAGCGGCTCGGACATATCGCTGCGGCCGGGCCTGTCGGAGATCATCGGCGCTATCCAGCCTGAAGCCGGGCTGTTCGCGCTCGAGGATGGGGCGGAGCCGCTGGCGACGCTGATCTGCGTGCATGACGGCGATCTTGCGGGCCTGTTCGAGGTCGCCACCGACAAGGCGGCGCGCAACAAGGGGCACGGCCGCAACCTGATCCTGTCGGCGTTGAAATGGGCGCGGCTGCGCGGCGCGCGGGAGGCCTGGCTGCAGGTCGAGGCCGGCAACGCGCCGGCGCTGGCGCTCTACCGCGCGCTCGGCTTCGAGGAAGTCTACCGCTACCACTACCGCCGGCCGCCCGGCCATGAATGATCTGACATCCAGCGGCAAGCGCCTGCTCCTGGTCGCCGCTTGCGCGCTGGTCGACGCCGATGGCCGCGTGCTGCTGGCGCAGCGGCCTGAAGGCAAGCAGCTTGCCGGCCTGTGGGAGTTTCCCGGCGGCAAGGTCGAGCCCGGCGAGACGCCGGAACAATGCCTCATCCGTGAACTGCATGAAGAGATCGGCATCGAAACCGAAATCCCCTGCCTGGCGCCGTTGACCTTTGCCAGCCATTCCTATGACGATTTCCATCTCTTGATGCCGCTGTTTGTCTGCCGCCGCTTCCGCGGCATCGCCCAGCCGAGGGAAGGGCAGGCGCTAAAATGGGTGCGGCCGAAACAGATGCGCGACTATCCGATGCCGCCGGCCGATGCGCCGTTGATCCCGTTCCTGATCGATCTCCTCTGACGATCGAAGGCTGATTGGACCACGGTCCACCAGCCAGCGTTAATGGAAGATTTATCTCATCATGAAAAATTGATGCATGGCCGTTTTTCGCGTGGCCGCCACAATTTCGCTGGGGAGCGAGGAATGAGCCTGGACAGGGAGTGGGATTCGATCCGGCCCGAGCGCGGTTTTCGTGCCGCCGATGCCGGCATGGGCGTCCTGCGGATCGCGCTGCTGTTCGGGTCGGCTGCGGTGGCGCTGGCGCTGATCGCGACCCCTTTCCTCGACAGCCAGACGCGTTCGCAAACGGCCCGCGATGGTTTCCCCGGCCTCGACATCACGGCTACCGGTTCGATCAGCCACCGCAGCACCTATACAGTGCGCCGCAGCGTGCTGCAGGCCGACCCCGGCGCGGTCTGCATTATCCGCTCCGATGGCAAAAGCAGCGGCGACTGCTGACAAGGTTAAGGCATTGCTGAAAGGCGGCGATTTCATCCCCTGTTAAGCCTTTGCCGTTAACCTTTCTTAACAGATCGGCCGTAAGATCGTGGCAAGGGGGAAATGAGGTGATGAAAACAGTGCTGCTGCGCTTTCTGAAGGACGAAAACGGCGCCACGGCCGTCGAATACGGCCTGATTGTCTGCGTACTGTCGCTGACGATCATCGGCGGTATCGGCCAGGTCTTCAACTCGATCACCTGGCTGTTCAGCGACAACGGCAGCAGGCTTGCGAACGCTTTCGCGCACTAGAGCGTTTCATGTTTTGACGGAAGCGTATCCGGCGTTTTCGAAGTAGTTCTTGCATTCGGCTGCCTCGATGGTTTCGACGAGGTGGCCGATGTGACGCCAAGTTTCCTCGACGGTGCGTTTCTG
>NZ_RZSJ01000706.1:0-2859 GCF_003998025.1 Mesorhizobium sp. M8A.F.Ca.ET.021.01.1.1 | reverse complement strand
GTTGTTCTCCTTGGCCTGGCCGAGCTTCCAGAAACGGAACAGCCGGTTGGCGTAGGGTTCGATCTCCTCGCCGTCGAGACTGGGGATGGTGGCGACGACGATCTGATCCGAGCCCTTGGTTTCGAAGTCCGCCAGCTTCTGCGTCAGCGCGGCCTTGGTCGCGGCATCGATAATGCCGGCATTGTCGACCACACGGCCGGTGAGAGCCGGAAGATCGGCGGCCACGGCGGCGATCGAGGCAAGCAGCAATGACGCCAGTGTGATTAAGGCCAGGCGCAATCCCGTGGCGCATCGGCCGGGCATCGATGGGACGGCGGCTCTTACCATGGCCTACCAGCTTCCCGAGGAGCCGCCGCCGCCGGACGAACCGCCGCCGCCCGAAAAGCCGCCACCGCCGCCACCCGAAGACCAGCCGCCGCCGGAGCTTCCGGACGACCAGCCGCCCCCGGATGAGGACCGCCGGTGCGGCTCGAAGGTCATGCCGAGCCAGCGATAGCGTCCGGGCCCGAGCTTCTGGCCGAAGATCGGCGGCAGGACCGAGGCCGCGATGCTGCCGAAGAAAATGATCGCCCAGATGCTGATGAAGACGGCGAAGAACAGGTCGTCGGCATTGAACGGCGCCTGCTCGTTGCGCTTGCCGCGCGCCTCCAACTCCTCCGGATTGCCCTCCAACACCATGATCATGTCGTCGACGGCCTTGGAGATACCGCCCGGGAAATCGCCGGCACGGAACGCCGGCACCATGTCGTTCTCGATGATCAGCTTGGTATGCAGATCGGTCAGCGTGCCTTCCAGCCCATAGCCGACCTCGATGCGCATCTTGCGATCGTTCGGCGCGACCAGGAGCAGGACGCCGTTGTTCTCCTTGGCCTGGCCGAGCTTCCAGAAGCGGAACAGCCGGTTGGCGTAGGGTTCGATCTCCTCGCCGTCGAGGCTGGGGATGGTGGCGACGACGATCTGGTCCGAGCCCTTGGTTTCGAAGGCGGCGAGTTTTTGGGTCAGCGCCGCACGTGTGCCGGCATCGATGATGCCGGCATTGTCGACCACGCGGCCGGTGAGCGCCGGCAGATCGGCGGCGAAGGCGCTTAGGGGTAGGAGAAGGAAACCGAGAAGAAACCCAAGAAGAGTGAGGTACGCGCGAGGCGCCCCTCTCTGTCCTGCCGGACATCTCCCCCACGAGGGGGGAGATTGGCGGCTTGACCGCCGGCTCTCCCTTTTAGGCGTTGGAGATTGGCGAAAGCCAACGCGACATGTGATCTCCCCACTCGTGGGGGAGATGTCCGGCAGGACAGAGGGGGGCGCCACGGAACGCAATGCTTTCAGGCCCCGCGAAACAATGGCCCGTTCACCCGCCCTGCTTCGTGCCGAAGTCGACCTTCGGCGGCTGCATCTTGTCTTCGTCGACGGTGAAGTTGGCGAACGGCTCGTTGCCACGGAACCAGAAGGTCGCCCACAGCACCGACGGGAAGGTCTTCAGCGTCAGATTGTAGTCCCTGACGGCCTGGATGTAGTCGCGCCGCGCCACCGCGATGCGGTTCTCGGTGCCTTCGAGCTGTGCCTGCAGCGCCAGGAAATTCTGGTTGGCCTTGAGGTCGGGATAGGCCTCCGACACCGCGATCAGCCGCGACAGCGCGCTGGTCAGCCCTGCCTGGGCATCCTGGAACTTCTTGAGCGCTTCCGGATCCTTCAGCGTTTCCGGCGTCACCGTGATCTGCGTCGCCTTGGCGCGCGCCTCGACCACCGCGTCGAGCGTGTCCTTTTCATGCGAAGCATAGCCTTTGACCGTCTCGACCAGATTGGGAATGAGATCGGCGCGGCGTTGATACTGATTCAACACCTCGCTCCATGCCGCCCTGGCGTTTTCTTCCGCTGTCGGGATGGTGTTGTAGCCACAGCCAGCAAGCAGCGGCAGCACGATTGCCATCATCAGGAAGGCGGGCAGCGTGCGGAATGTCGATGGTCGAGCAAGGCGCTGGGCAAGCATGATGGGGTTCCCTCGATAGAAGTTGCAGGCGAAGCATTACCACAATCGGCGCGCAAGAAAACGGCCTCGACCTCTGGAACAGGCTCTGCGTGAATCGGGCCCGCGCAAGGCCCTGTGATTGGGTCCGCGAACGCGATAAGGTCCGATCAGAACGGGACATCAACATGGCGCAACGCCAGAACAGCGACAGCGAATCGCGCCGTATCCTCCAGCGCGTCGCGCAGGAGACCGATCCGGCCGGCAACTCTTTCGTGGCACGGACGACGAAAGGCATGCGCGACCACGTCTCCGCGGCCGACGCCGATCGCACGGATCCGATCGAAGTCTGGGGCACGCGCGTTGGCCGGATACTCGGACTGCTTCTGGCGCTGGGCCTGATGGTCTGGCTCGTGCTTTTCCTCACCCGGGGCAGCTAGGAATCAAGAAACAATGAGCGCCGAAAAAGCCGACGCGCCGCGCGCGGTCATCGTCATTTCCAGCCATGTCGCCCGTGGCTCCGTCGGCAACCGCGCCGCCGTCTTCGCGCTGGAGACCTTGGGCTTTCCGGTGTGGGCGGTGCCGACAATCATCCTGCCCTGGCATCCCGGACATGGCCGCGCCACCCGCATCGTGCCGCCGCTCGACCAGTTCAAGGCGCTGATGGCCGATCTGGAGCGCGCGCCGTGGCTGGGTGAAGTCGGCGCCGTGCTCTCCGGTTACCTCGGCGAGGCCGGCCAGGCCGAGGCGGTCGCCTCGCTGGTCGCCGCGGTCAAGGCCAGGACGCCTGACGCCGTCTATATCTGCGATCCGGTGATGGGTGATTCCGGCGGCCTCTATGTGCCCGAGCCCACGAGGAGAGAAGCGGCAATCTCGTATGTCTTCTGCTTGTAAAAAAA
>NZ_RZSJ01000705.1:0-2867 GCF_003998025.1 Mesorhizobium sp. M8A.F.Ca.ET.021.01.1.1 | reverse complement strand
GTCCGTTTCCTCGGGTCACGGCGAAGCCTTCGTCAGTGCCCGCATTGCCGACGCCTTCGCCCGACGGTGAAACGGGTCAGGGAGCATCCTCTGGAGGCGTTCGCCATACCTCTTTGTCCGAGGTGCGGGCTGCCGGCCGCCTCCGGCCGTGCGACTATCATAGCCGCGGCTGCCGGTTTTTGTCAGCGGGAATTCGAAGGAACCGCCGACCGATCGAAAGAGTGGTGACACCTACTGAAAGGCATTGCCCGGGAAGTCGGGGCTAGCCCTTCAGCATCACAGCCACTTCGGGCGCGAAATAGGTCAGGATGCCATCGCAGCCGGCACGCTTGAAGGCGAGCAGCGATTCCAGCATCGCCTTCTCGCCATCGATCCAGCCATTTGCACCCGCCGCCTTGATCATCGAATATTCGCCCGACACCTGGTAGGCGAAGGTCGGCATCTGGAATTCGTCCTTCAGCCGGCGGATGATGTCGAGATAGGGCAGGCCGGGCTTGACCATCAGCATGTCGGCGCCCTCGGCGATGTCCTGTTCGGCCTCGCGCACCGCCTCGTCCGAATTCGCGTGGTCGATATAGTAGGTCTTCTTGTCGCCCTTGAGCAGGCCGGCGGTGCCGACCGCCTCGCGATAGGGGCCGTAGAAGGCCGAGGCGAATTTGGTGGCGTAGGACATGATCGCCACGTCCTGAAAACCGTTGGCGTCGAGCGCGTCGCGGATGGCGCCGATACGGCCGTCCATCATGTCCGAAGGCGCGATGATGTCGGCACCGGCCGCCGCCTGGATGACGGCAGCCGCCGCGACCTGTTCCACGGTTTCGTCATTGACGATGATGCCGTCGCGCAGGATGCCGTCATGGCCATGGCTGGTGAACGGGTCGAGCGCGGCATCGGTGATGATGCCGATCTCGGGCACCGCGTCCTTTATCGCGCGGGTGGCGCGGTTGATGATGTTTTCCGGGTCGAGGATGTGCGAGCCTGTCTGGTCGCGCAGGCCGAGATCGACATTGGGGAAAGTGGCTAGTGCCGGAATGCCGAGCTTGGCAGCGCGTTCGGCTTCCTTGACGGCAAGGTCGACCGAAAGGCGGAAAACGCCGGGCATGGCGGCGATCGGTTCGCGGACATTTCTGCCCTCGACGACGAAGATCGGCCAGATCAGGTCGTCGACCGAAAGCCGGTTCTCCTGCACGAGCCTGCGCGACCAGTCGGCCTTGCGCATGCGGCGCAGGCGGCGGCTGCCGGTGACGTCGTCGACGCTGCGCGCGCCGGCAGGTTTTGCTGGGGTGAATTTGTTCATGGCCAAAACTCCGGATCGACGGCTTTTACCACGAGCCCCTGGTGCTGACCAATGCGACACGTTTGTGCCAGGGGTCAAAGCTGCCACAGCGCTGTCCCACCACGCCTATTGGGTCAGGGCTGCCCATTACCCGAAAGGATCTGCGCCGCGCCTCCGATGGCGACACGGAACGCCTCGTCGAAGCTGACCCCACGCACCTGCCAACGATAGGTCTTGCCGTGATCGGCCAGCCGCCAATCGGCGATCCAGCCGAATTCCTTGTCGCTCCATACGATGCTGCCGGCGAGCGCTCTGGCGCCACCGGCCTGTTTGGCCAGCCGATCGAGCCTTGCCATGCCGGCCGCGCGCAACGCTTCTTCGCTCAGGTCCCCAAGCTGCGCGGCCTTCGGAAAGACGACATGCATCAGTGTTGGACCGGTGGCATTGACGAAGGATTCGCGCATCGTCTCGCCACGCTTTTCCTCGGCCGTCAGTGCGAAATGCCGAGCGCCCTGTTCGGTCGTGAGAAAGACGGTGAGCGTCGGCCGCTCGCCAAGCCAGGGTTTGCTGCCGAGCGACGCCAGCACCTTGTCGATCACATCAGGCTTGTAGAGGCAGGTGAGGTCATGCGGCCGGTCATGCGTGCCTTGCTCGTCATGGATCGGAATGCCTTCCAGCCGGTCGCGGTACCGGAACGAGTCGACAAAGCTGCCGGCCTTGTCGCGCAGCGCGTCCATTTCGCGTCTGGCAAGCAGCCGCTGATCGCCCGAAACACGGACGAGCACCTTGTCGAGGCAAGTCCTGAAGCCGAGCTGACGGTTTTCTTCACCCTGGCCGGTGACGATGGTCTGCGATTGGTAAAGATCGTCGACCGTCGCGGCGACGGCGTCGCGAGACATGACGCAGATAACCATCAGGCCGATCGTTGCGAGACGGGAAAGTCCGGCCATGTCTTGCCGTCCGGTTGAAGGTGGCCATCTTCTAGCACTGGGCGCCAGCTTCGGCCAAGACGGAACGCGTTGCACCGAATGGCGCGGCCGGCATTGCGAGGAGCAGCCATGACCGTCGTGTGGTTCATCTATGCCGCCTGGATACTGCTCATTGTCTACCTGACTGTCCAAGCGATCGGAGTGAAACGGGATACGGAGCCGCATTTGCTGCAGAGCTTCGGCCTGATGTTGGCCATGATCGCGGCTTTCCTGCTTCCGAGTCTGCCATTCTTCGCCTTCGTCAACTTCGCGCCCGTGAACGGGATGGTCAGCAGCGTCGGCATGCTGATGACGGTTGCCGGCATGCTTTTCCTGGTCTGGGCGCGGCAAAGCCTCGGGCGTAACTGGAGCCAGACCGTTTCAGCCAAGCAGGGACATGAGCTGGTGACGTCAGGCCCGTACCGCTACGTGCGCCATCCCATGTATACGGGCGGCCTGCTCGCGGGCATCGGCTCCGCGGTCGCGCTCGGTGGCCCGTTCGTCTTTCTGCTCATTCTGCTGGGGGCGATCTTTGTGTGGCGGGTCGGCGCCGGGGGCCGGCTTATGGCGCGGCGATTTCCCGGTGAGGTTCCCCCCTATGTCGCGCGGACCAAAGCGCTGGTCCC
>NZ_RZSJ01000704.1:0-2878 GCF_003998025.1 Mesorhizobium sp. M8A.F.Ca.ET.021.01.1.1 | reverse complement strand
TCGCTGCGCTCATAGGCGAGCGCGCGGCTGTTCACCCGCCGCCGCGCGCTCGCCTATGAGCGCAGCGATCGGCTGGCGAAGGCGGTGGTCCGGCTCGGCCCTTCCTACGTCAAACTTGGCCAGTTCCTGGCGACGCGGCCCGATGTCGTCGGCAACGACATGGCGCTCGATCTCGCCATGCTGCAGGACAAAATGCACACCTTCCCGAAGGCCGAAGCGATCGCGGCCATCGAGGCCTCGCTCGGGCGCAAGGTGGGCGATCTCTATGCGCGGTTCGGCGATCCCGTTGCGGCCGCATCCATCGCCCAGGTGCATACCGCCGACACCATGCATGACGGCGTGGCCACCCAGGTGGCGGTGAAGGTGATCCGGCCGGGCGTTCGCCGCCGCTTCTTCCACGATCTCGAAAGCTATTTTCTCGCTGCTCGCCTGCAGGAAAAATACATCCCTTCCTCGCGCCGGCTGCGGCCGGTCGAAGTGACCGAGACGCTGGCCCAGACCACCAGGATCGAGATGGACCTGCGCCTCGAGGCGGCGGCACTCTCCGAACTCGGCGAGAACACCAGGGATGACCCCGGCTTCCGTGTCCCAACCGTCGACTGGGAGCGCACCGGCCGCGACGTGCTGACCATGGAATGGGTCGACGGCATCAAGATGAACAACATCGCCGGCCTCGAAGCCGCCGGCCATGACCTGAAGGCGATCGCCGCCAACCTCATCCAGTCCTTCTTGCGCCATACGCTGCGCGACGGCTTCTTCCATGCCGACATGCATCCGGGCAACTTATTCGTCGAGGCAAACGGCACCATCGTCGCCGTCGATCTCGGCATTGCCGGGCGCCTCGGGAAGAAGGAGCGCCGCTTCCTCGCCGAAATCCTCTACGGCTTCATCACACGCGATTATCTGCGCGTCGCCGAGGTGCATTTCGAGGCCGGCTATGTGCCGCGCCAGCACAATGTCTCTGCCTTCGCGCAGGCGATCCGTGCGATCGGCGAGCCGATCCACGGCCAGCCCGCCGAAACGATTTCGATGGCCAAGCTTTTGACGCTGCTGTTCGAGGTGACCGAACTCTTCGACATGGCGACGCGGCCTGAATTGATCCTGCTACAGAAGACCATGGTGGTGGTCGAGGGCGTGGCGCGCACGCTCGACCCGGCCTTCAACATGTGGAAGACCGCCGAACCGGTTGTCGGCGGCTGGATCGCCGGTAACCTCGGGCCGCGCGGTCTTATGGTGGATGCCCGCGACGGAACCAAGGCGCTGCTGGCGCTGGTGCGCCAGGCACCGGAGCTTGCGGCGCGCACTGACCGGCTGTCACGCGAAATCGACCTGATGGCGGAGCACGGGCTGCGCTTCGACGAGACCACCGCCCGCGCCATCGGCAAGGCCGAGGCGCGCTACAGCCGATCCGGCCGCGTGGCGCTGTGGGTGATCGCGCTGACGCTGGTCTATATTGCCTGGAAGCTACTTTAGGCCTCCGAGGGGGGCCGGCGGCTTGCGGCAGTTTGATTGCATTGCTATCATCGCTATCAGGCAAGATGAGTAGAGTGCAATCATATGGCCAGCATCACCATCCGCAACCTTGACGATGAGGTCAAGGAGCTGCTGCGCCGGCTGGCGGCGGAAAACGATCGCTCCATGGAAGAACAGGCGCGGGTGATGATCCGGGCCGCTGTCGACGGCCAGGTCGGCCCGGTAGGCCGTCTCGACCAGATCGAGAAAGCCCTCCACGAACTGGCCAATTCGCAAGGCACCCCGGCGTCAGCCTTGGCAGGCAAGAGTTTGCCGCGAGGCACGCTTTCCAACAAACGCATCCTGCTGATCATCGGCGGCGGCATCGCCGCCTACAAGGCGCTCGACCTGATCCGCAGGCTGCGCGAGCGTGGTGCGGCGGTGCGGGTGGTCATGACGTCGGCGGCGCGGGAATTCGTGACGACGCTGTCGGTCGGTGCGCTCTCCGCCGACCATGTCTTCACCGACCTGTTCGACCGCAACGATGAACACGATGTCGGCCACATCAGGCTGTCGCGCGAAGCGGACCTCCTGGTGGTGGCGCCCGCCACCGCCGACCTGATGGCCAAGCTCGCCAATGGCCACGCCAACGATCTGGCCTCGACCGTGCTCATCGCCACCGACAAGCCGGTGCTGATGGCCCCGGCGATGAACCCGAAGATGTGGTCGCATCCTGCCACCCGCCGCAACCGCGCGACATTGGGCAAGGACGGCATCGCCTTCGTCGGCCCCGCCAAGGGTGAGATGGCCGAGAGCAACGAGGCCGGCGAAGGCCGCATGGCCGAACCGCTGGAGATCGTCGCCGCGGTCGAGGCGCTGCTCGATGCCGGCCCCAAGCCGCTGGCGGGGCGCAAGATCATCGTCACGTCAGGCCCGACACACGAGCCGATCGATCCCGTGCGCTATATCGCCAACCGGTCGTCCGGCAAGCAGGGCCACGCCATCGCCGCGGCATTGGCGAGGCTCGGCGCCGACGTGCGCCTCGTCTCCGGTCCCGTAGGCATCGCCGATCCGGCCGAGGTGAAGACCGTCCATGTCGAACGGGCGCAGGAGATGCGCGACGCGGTGGAACAGCTTCTGCCCGCCGACGCCGCGGTGTTCGTCGCCGCAGTTGCCGACTGGCGCACCGAGAATTCGGCCGGCGAGAAGATCAAGAAGGTCGCGGGCGAAGGCCCGCCGGTGCTGCGCATGGTCGAGAACCCCGACATCTTGGCGGGCATCGGCCACCACAAGCAGCGACCAGGTCTGGTCGTCGGCTTTGCCGCCGAGACGCAGGATCTCTTGCGCAACGCCGAGGCCAAGCTCAGGAAGAAAGGCGCCGATCTCATCGTCGCCAACGATGTGTCGCAGGCCAGCGGTATCGGTC
>NZ_RZSJ01000703.1:0-2889 GCF_003998025.1 Mesorhizobium sp. M8A.F.Ca.ET.021.01.1.1 | reverse complement strand
GTCGTAGAAGAACCATTCGAGATCGTTCCACATGCGGCTGTCGCGCTTGTGATTGGCGGCGTCCATCAGGAAGCGCAGCGGCACCTCGAAGGCGGCATCGACTTCGTCGGCGTTCAAAGCCAATTGGAAACCCGGCCGCACGATGCCGAGCACCGGCGCGATGCGGTAGCCGCTGCCGGCAACGTAATCCGGCATGCGGCCGATGATTTCGATACGATCCTGGCCAAGGCCGATCTCCTCGAAGGTCTCGCGCAGCGCCGCCGCCTCCGGGCTCGCGTCGGTCGCATCGATCGTGCCGCCCGGGAAAGCCACTTGCCCGGAATGATTGCGCAGTCTCTCGGCCCGTTTGGTCAGGAGAACCGTCGCCTCGCCGTCATGGTCGACCACCGGGATCAGCACCGCCGCATTGCGCAGCGGCTTGCCCGGGTTGAGGCGTGGGTGGCCGGGATTGAAGCGGTGATCGCCATAGTCGTCGCCGGCATGCGCGTCCGGCTGCGCGGCGAAGCGCGCGCGAAAATCCGCCGATGAGAACGGCGCCGGCGATATCTGGTCCATCACGCGCTCAACCGCTTCAACTGATCCGCAGGCATGATCGGAAACACGGCATTCTTCGAGCGCACCGAAAACATCGTCCGGCCGTCGATCTCGATCTCCTCGCCATGCCCCACCAACTCATACATGACCGGCCGCGCCACCAGCGCCTCCAGCCTGCCGCGCACCAGCAGATATGGCTTCAAACCGCCGGTCTCGTTCTCGTCGACGAAGCGCAGCGGCCGCTCCGGCCCGGCCTCGACCACGTCGCCGACATTGGTGCGGAAGGTGATGACCTGATCCTCGCCTTCGCCCGAAACATCCATCTCGACGGCGATGAACGGCGCATCGGCGACGCGGATGCCGACCTTTTCCACCGGCGTCACCAGATAGGTCCTGCCGTCGGCGTCCTTGCGCAGCACGGACGAGAAAAGTTGCACCAGCGGCATGCGGCCGATCGGCGTGCCCAGGTAGAACCAGGTGCCGTCGGCCTTGATCTCCATGTCGAGATCGCCGCAAAAGTCGGGATTCCAGCGCTCGACCGGCGCCGCGCCCTTGCCGGCACGGGCCGCGCGCGAGATCAGCGCCTCGAGGCCTCGGGCCTCGGTGGCCTGCGTAAGGCTTTGTTGGCGATGTTCGTGGTGTTCGCTCATCGTCACGAAATAGTCACTGTTGTTCCGCTTGTCAGCCTAAGTCTGTGATTTAAGTTCCAGCATAGGCGCTCCGCGAGGCCGAATCGCGGCAACCTATGGTATGGTGCGGGCCAGTATTTCCAAACCATGGCATTTCCAACCAAAGGGATCGATGCGGCATGAGCGTGATGGTCAAGGAAAGCCCGATTAGCGAAACGGACATGGTCGCCGAGGCCGAGAAGGCGCTTGCAGACATCTCCAGGATCCGCGACGGGGTTGGCCGGGTGATCTTCGGCCAGGAGCACGTCGTCGAGCGCACCCTGGTGGCGCTGCTTGCCGGCGGCCACGCGCTGCTGGTCGGCGTGCCGGGCCTGGCCAAGACCAAGCTGGTCGAGACGCTGGGCATCGTGCTCGGGCTCGATTCACGCCGCATCCAGTTCACGCCCGACCTGATGCCGTCCGACATCCTCGGTTCCGAGGTCATGGAGCAGGACGAGACCGGCAAGCGCTCGTTCCGCTTCATCTCCGGCCCGATTTTCGCCCAGCTGCTGATGGCCGACGAGATCAACCGCGCCTCGCCGCGCACGCAATCGGCGCTGCTGCAGGCGATGCAGGAATATCACGTCACCATCGCCGGCGCGCGCTACGATCTGCCCTCGCCCTTCCATGTGCTGGCGACGCAGAACCCGCTGGAGCAGGAAGGCACCTACCCGTTGCCCGAAGCCCAGCTCGATCGCTTCCTGATGCAGGTCGACATCCTCTATCCAGAAATCGAGGCCGAGCGCCGCATCCTTCTGGAAACCACCGGCGTCGAGGACGCCAAGGCCACCAACGTGCTGCAGCCGGCGCGGCTGAAGGAGATCCAGACACTGATCCGCCGCATGCCGGTGCCCGAAAGCGTGGTCGAGGCGATCCTCACCCTGGTGCGCTCGGCGCGTCCCGGCCAAGGCAATGCCGACACCGACAAGCATGTCGCCTGGGGCCCAGGCCCGCGCGCCAGCCAGGCGCTGATGCTGTGCACCAGGGCCCGCGCGCTCTACGACGGACGGCTGGCACCCTCGGTCGACGATGTCAGGGCGCTGGCCGAGCCGGTGCTGCAGCACCGCATGGCGCTGACCTTCGCCGCCCGTGCCGAAGGCACCAGCGTACGCGATGTGGTGGCGAAACTCGTGAAAGGTATTTGATGGCGCGTATCGGCGAGGTCCAGGCTCCGGCAGCGACGCGCGACGCGCTCGCCCGCGGCCGGTTGCGGGCTTCGCTCGTGCCTGACCTGCTGGTCGAGGCGCGCCGCATCGTCAACACCGTGATCGCCGGCTGGCATGGCCGCCGCAAGCGCGGCATCGGCGAGAATTTCTGGCAGTTCCGGCCCTACGTCGAAGGCGATTCCTCGCGCATCGACTGGCGCCGCTCGGCCCGCGACGACCACACCTATGTGCGCGACCGTGAATGGGAAGCCGCCCACACGGTCTGGCTGTGGGCCGATCCCTCGCCGTCCATGCTCTACAAGTCGACCGGCGCCGGCGTTTCCAAGCAATCGCGCGCGCTGGTGCTGACGCTGGCCATGGCCGAGCTTCTGTCGCGCAGCGGCGAGCGCATCGCCTGGCCAGATCTGACCGATCCGTTCACCGCCCGCAACGGCGCCGAACGCATCGCGGCCCAGCTCATGCATGCCGGCGAGCTGCCGGCAAAACCCGATCTCTCCGACATCAGGCGCTTCTGCGACATC
>NZ_RZSJ01000702.1:0-2889 GCF_003998025.1 Mesorhizobium sp. M8A.F.Ca.ET.021.01.1.1 | reverse complement strand
TCCCAAGCTCTCCCGCGGCTGTAACCTCAGGTGGTACGGGCGACTTCGCCAAGCCAAGGTCCGGGCGGCCGCCCGGACCTTGGCTCAATCGCTTCAATCCCACGAAATCTCTCTCGTGTAGATACAAAGGTGGATCGGCGCGTAGCGCCGAGACGGATGAGGGGTGTTCCAGCGGAGTGATACGTTGGCGTTCCCTGGAGCACCCTTCATCCGTCGCCTTCGGCGACACCTTCTCCCACAAGGGGAGAAGGGAGAACCGCGCGAAACATTCGCCGGCTAAATACCAAGCATCCCGGGAAAGGTTTGTCGCGGCCTCTCGCTCTAACTTCTTGTTTTTACGCGATTCCCAAGGGGAAGCGCTACGCGCTTCTCCCGGAAAAACCGCTACGCACTTTTCCTGGAATTACTCTAACTGCGTGGAAACAACAGTCAGAACGGATTGGTAGTCCAGTGAATCACCGGGGCCACCTCTAATCCTGCTTCAACCTCCGGCACAGCTCATCCAGCTGCTCCAGGCTCCGATACGCAACCCGCAGCACCCCGCCCTTGCCCTTGTGGTCGACCGTGACGATCATGCCGGTCGTGTCGGTGAGCAGTTTTTCCAGCGCCAGCGTGTCGGCGTCCTTTTCGGCGGCCGGCGCGGCGGGCTTGGCGCCGTTGGAAGGTGTGCCCGCCGGCATCTGCGCCAGCGCTTCGGCCTGGCGCACGGAAAGGCCTTCCTCGACGATGCGCTTGGCAAGGCCGGCGGGGTCCTCCGCCGTCACCAGCGTGCGGGCGTGGCCGGCCGACAGCGCGCCGTCGACCAGCATGTCGCGGATCACGTCGGGCAGCTTCAACAGCCGCAGCGTGTTGGCGACATGGCTGCGGCTCTTGCCGATCACCTGGCCGAGATCGGCCTGGGTATAGCCATGGTCGTCGATGAGCTGCTGGTAGCCCTGCGCCTCTTCGACCGGATTGAGGTCGGCGCGCTGGACGTTCTCGATGATCGCCAGTTCCAGCGCCGTGCGGTCGTTGACATCGCGGATGATGACCGGGATCTCGGTCAGCCCGGCGCGCTGCGCCGCGCGCCAGCGACGCTCGCCGGCGATGATCTCGTAACGGCCCGCCTCGCTGGGCGACGGCCGCGCCACCACCGGCTGCACCACGCCGTGCTCGCGGATCGACTGGGCGAGATCGGTCAGTTCGGCATCGCCGAAATGCCGGCGCGGATTCTTCGGATTGGCGCTGATGAACTCGATCGGCACCTTGCCATCGGCGCTCATGCCCGGTTTTTCCGGTGCGGCCGGGCGGTCGATCTCACCGATCAAAGCTGCCAGCCCGCGACCCAGTCTTTTCCTCGAGAGATCTTCGTTCATCTTTATTCCACGTCTATTTCGAATCGTTTCGGTATCGAATCGGCTGTTGATTATGCATCTTGCCTAATCAAGCGGCGCGCAATTTACGCTCGCGGCGGATCACTTCGGAGGCCAGCTGCAGATAGGCCTGGCTGCCAGAGCATTTCAGGTCGTAGAGGATCGCCGGCTTGCCATAGGACGGCGCTTCGGACACGCGCACATTGCGCGGTATGATGGTCTCATAGACCTTGTCGCCCATATGCTCGCGCACGTCCTGCACCACCTGGTTGGCGAGGTTGTTGCGGCCGTCATACATGGTCAGCACGATGCCCTGGATGGTGAGATCCGGATTGATCGAGCGGCGCACCTGCTCGACGGTTTCGAGCAACTGGCTGAGGCCTTCCAGCGCGAAGAACTCGCATTGCAGTGGCACGAGAACGGAGTCGGCCGCCGCCATGGAATTCAAGGTCAAAAGATTGAGCGAGGGTGGGCAGTCGATCAGCACATAGCCGAAGGGCGCCCCGCGCTCGGTCGCGGCACGCAGCGCGTTGCGCAGCTTCAGGACCCGGTCGGGCGCCGACGCGATCTCCATCTCGATGCCGAGCAGGTCGAGCGTCGAGGGCACGATCGACAGGCCGGGCACCGCGGTCGGAATGGCCGCGGCTTCCAGGTCCAGTTCGCCCGTCAGCACATCATAGGACGAGACCGTCCGGTCCTTGCGGTCGATGCCGAGGCCGGTGCTTGCATTGCCTTGCGGGTCGAGGTCGACGATCAGCACTTTCTCACCGATCGCCGCCAGCGCGGTGGCCAGGTTGATGGCGGTGGTCGTCTTGCCGACACCGCCCTTCTGGTTGGCTACGGTGATGATTCGAGGGCCGTTCTTCATCATGGGCTTATGCCAGAAATTCATCTTTGGGTCGCCGAATAATCAGGCCGGTCTCGGTTCAGACAGGCCGCACATTGGACAATTCGAGGATGACGCCGCTGGCGTCGGTCACGCTCGGATGTTCTACCAGATCGAAGGTCCACCGGTTAACGCTTTCTTGCACTTCGGCGCGGTAATCCCGGCCTTTGTGGAACAATCCGCGCGCGCCCGAGGTCAGCCATGGCGCGGACAGGTCGAGCAGGACCGGAAGCGAAGCCAGCGCCCGCGCCGTGACGATTTGCGGCTTCGAAACAAGCACATGGCTGTCCTCGATACGGCGCGCCACGACCCGCGCCGGCAAGCCGAATTGACCGATGACGGTCTGCAGGAAAGAGGCCTTCTTGCGGTTGCTTTCGACCAGATGGATGCTGGCCCCCGGGCGCTCGGCGAGCAGAAAAGCCATGACCAGCCCGGGAAAGCCGCCGCCGGAACCGATGTCGACCCAATGCCTGGCTTCAGGCTCTATCCGTGCGAGCTGGGCGCTGTCCAGTATGTGGCGCTGCCAGACATCGGCCGCGGTCGACTGTGCCACGAGATTGATGCTGCGATTCCATTTCTGGAACATGTCTTCGAACGCCACCAGGCGCTCGAATGTTTCACGTGAAACCGGACCGGCAGCGTGTTGCAGGC
>NZ_RZSJ01000701.1:0-2892 GCF_003998025.1 Mesorhizobium sp. M8A.F.Ca.ET.021.01.1.1 | reverse complement strand
GCGCTCTACAGTTTCTACACCAGCGGTGAGCTGAAGTCCGAAGGCAGTTCGATCACCGAGGGCATCGGGCAGGGGCGCATCACCGCCAATCTCGAAGGCTTCACGCCTGACTTCTCCTACCAGATCAAGGACGAGGACGCGCTGCCGATCGTCTTCGACCTGATCCAGGAGGAAGGCCTGTGCGTCGGCGGCTCGACCGGCATCAACATTGCCGGCGCGATGCGGCTGGCCAGGGATTTGGGCCCGGGCCACACCATCGTGACCATCCTTTGCGACTACGGCACGCGCTATCAGTCGAAATTGTTCAACCCTGACTTCCTGCGCGACAAGAAGCTGCCGGTGCCGGGCTGGATGGAACTGCAGAGCAAGATCTCGGTGCCGTTCGAAAAGGTTGCGTGATGGCGCACAAGACGGAAGCGCTGTTTCGCGACGATGCCTATCTCAGGACGGCTGACGCCACGGTCGTCGCCATCAATGAGCGCGGCGGCATCATTCTCGACCGGACGATCTTCTACGCAACCTCGGGCGGGCAGCCGGGCGACACTGGTCATATCGAACGTGCCGATGGCAGCCGCATCGCGATCGCCGCCACGATCACCGGCGAGACCAAGGACGAGATCATCCATGTGCCGGCGTCGGAGCAGGCCATGCTGCGGATCGGTGAGCGCGTGAACCTGCAGATCGACTGGGAGCGCCGGCACCTGCTGATGCGCATGCACGCTGCCTGCCATCTGCTGACAGTCGTCTGTCCATTCCCGATCACCGGGGCGGCGGTCTCCGAGGACGACAGCCGTGTCGATTTCGACATTCCGGACGCCAGCTTCACCAAGGAAGAGGTGACTGCCGGCATGATGGACCTGGTGCAGGCTGATCATCCCATCTTTACCAGGCTGATCAGCGACGGGGAATTGGGCGCCAATCCCGGCCTGGTAAAATCCAAGAACGTCAGACCGCCTGTTGGCACGGGCAAGATCCGTCTCGTCTGCATCGGTGAGAACGCCTCGGTGGACAGCCAGCCCTGCGGCGGTACCCATGTGAAGAGCACCGGCGAGATCGGCGAAATCCACATCGGCAAGATCGAGAAGAAGGGCCGGGAAAACAGGCGCTTCCGCATCCGCTTCGGCCCGATGCCGGTAAATTGAACAGACAGACACCGTCAAAGAGCGGCAGGAGAAAAGATGGCCGAAGACAGCGCTTTCACCGTCGATGCGGACTGGCTGCAGGAGCGGTTGGGCCAGCCGGGCCTGACGATCGTAGACGCCTCCTGGTATCTGCCGGCGCAAAAACGCGACGCGCGCGCCGAGTATGATGCAGCCCATATTCCAGGCGCCCGTTTCCTGGACCAGGATGCCGTTTCGGACCCCGACGCCGCCTTGCCGCATACGCTCGCATCGCCGCAGCATTTTGCTCAGTATGTCGGCGCGATGGGCGTTTCTGCGGATGACACCATCGTCGTCTATGATGGCCCAGGCTTTTTCTCCGCGCCCCGGGCATGGTGGATGTTCCGCGTCATGGGCGTCTTCCAGACCTATATTCTGGACGGCGGCTTCGATGGCTGGAAGGCGTCCGGCCGGCCGATAACGG
Source organism: Mesorhizobium sp. M8A.F.Ca.ET.021.01.1.1 (assembly GCF_003998025.1). Classification (NCBI taxonomy): domain Bacteria; kingdom Pseudomonadati; phylum Pseudomonadota; class Alphaproteobacteria; order Hyphomicrobiales; family Phyllobacteriaceae; genus Mesorhizobium; species Mesorhizobium sp. M8A.F.Ca.ET.021.01.1.1. The sequence continues at coordinate 1,308 of NZ_RZSJ01000701.1, read as the reverse complement.
CCGAACCGACCAAGATCGCGCCAAGTGTCTTTCATGCCGATTTCGACGCTGGTCGCGTCGTCGGCCTAGCCGACATGCGCCGGATCGTCGATACGGGGGCAAGCCAGATTGCCGACGCGCGTGGGGCAGGGCGCTTTACCGGTTCAGAGCCCGAGCCCCGCGTTGGCATCCGCTCCGGCCACATGCCGGGGGCACGCAATATCCCCTATTCGGCGCTTTCCGAAAACGGCAGGCTGCTGCCGAAGGACCGTTTGCGCAAGGTGATTGAGGACGCCGGCATCGACCTGTCGAAGCCCGTTGTCACATCCTGCGGCTCCGGTGTCACGGCCGCGGTGGTCACGCTGGCACTGGAGACGGTTGGCCACACCGACAACAGGCTTTATGACGGCTCATGGACCGAGTGGGGCGGATTGCCCGATACGCCAGTCGTGACCGGCCCAGCCACTACCGGCAAGGAATGAATTGATGGAAAACGGAGTGCTGCAGGACATTGAAGTCACGGTGACTTTTCTCGAAATGCATGCACCTCCGGCCGCCTCGCCACCGGTGCCCTACAACCGCCAGGTCGCACTGCTGAAGACCAGGGACATCCCCTTGCATTTCTACCGCTACCTGATGGACCGGGTGGGGCGCAAATGGCACTGGGTCAATGTTCTGAGGCTGAATGACGATGAGCTGTCGGCCGGAATCCACCGCGAGGATCGCGACATCAGGGTGCTCTATCTCGACGGCTCGCCGGCAGGCTTCTTCGACCTCAAGCCGCATCTGCCTGAGGAAGTCGAGCTCGCCTATTTCGGCATGATGGAACACGCCACCGGGCAAGGCATCGGCCGCTGGTTCCTTGGCTCGGCGATTGCCGCGGCATGGTCGCATGGGCCGAAAAGGGTGACGGTGCAGACCTGCACGCTCGACCACCCCGCAGCCCTGCCGCTCTACCAGAAGCTTGGTTTCAAGCCGGTCGCGCAGAAGAAGGAAATCGTGCATCCCCTGCCTTTCGCCGAGCGCTCGGCAAGCGTCATGCGGCCGTAACTCCAGCCGGAATCTGAACCTTCCGTTCATCGGCGCTTCAGCCTGTCTTTGGCATGTTGCCCGCATTGCCAATGCGGCCGAGGCCGAAGGAGAAAGACATGCTGACCCGACGTACTCTTGCCGCCGCGCTGATTGCGGCGATTGCCATGCCGAGCCTTGCCGCTGCCCAGGCGACGACGCCCTCGGCCGCGACGATCGAGCGAAAGCTCGAGGCGGCACCCCGGGTCAAGCTGCGGCCGAGGGCGTCGTCGCCTGGGCAGCGGCAAGGCTCGGCATGGC
>NZ_RZSJ01000700.1:0-2892 GCF_003998025.1 Mesorhizobium sp. M8A.F.Ca.ET.021.01.1.1 | reverse complement strand
GCGTTCCAGGCGCCATTGTCCTTCGTCAATGCCGACGGTTTCAAACGCGGCTTTTGTGATCTGGTCGACGCCCGCAAGGGCGATGTGAAACTCGTCGTGCTGGAGGCCAGTAACATTGTCGAAATCGACTACACCGCCGCCCAGGCATTGATCGAAACCATCACCCATTGCCGCAATGCGGGCGCAATATTCGCCATTGCTCGGATGGAATCGGTGCGTGCCCAGGCAGCCCTTGCGCGGTTCGGCATCATCGATCTCGTCGGCCCGCAGCGGATCTTCCACAGCGTCGATGCCGCCGTCAGGGCTCTGCATTCCGGCCCGCCGGAAAACCAGGAGAGTGCACCATGATCGTCCTGAGAGAGCCGTTGGTGACCCCGGTCCCGGTCAAGGAACTGCGGCCAACGCAAATTACTGTCGGGATGCGCGAGGTGGATCTCAAGCGCCAGCTGGTCCGCTCGCAGAGCGCCGCGAACACAGGCGCCTTTCTGGGCAAGCACATGATCCCGGTCGTGTTGGGCCCGAAAAACCGCAACTACGTCACCGATCACCATCATCTCGCCGCGCCCTGATCGAGGAAGGCGTCAAGGATGTGCTCGTGACGGTGATCAGCGATCTGTCGGCACTGGACAAGCATGCGTTCCTTTTCATGCTCGACAACCGCGGCTGGATGCATCCATTCGATGAAAACGGCCAGCGCCGGGCTTATGCCGCCCTGCCGAAGACCATCGGCGAACTGGTCGACGACCCTTACCGGAGCATGGCTGGCGAACTGCGCGGGCTGGGTGGCTACGCCAAGGACACCACGCCGTTCAGCGAATTCCTGTGGGCGGATTTCCTGCGCCGACGCATCGACAAAGGCGCGGTGGCGAAAAATTTCGACAAGGCGATGAAGGATGCACTCGTGCTGGTCAGGGGCAAGGACGCCGACTATCTGCCCGGCTGGTGCGGGCCGACCATGGACTGATGCCACGGGTGGTGACGCAACTTTTCAGCCGCTGCCCGCGCGCATGGCGCGATAGCGGCCCGGGGTCTCGCCCATGACCCGCCGAAACCGGCGGTTGAAGGTCGACAGATCGTTGAAGCCGGTCTCGAAAGCAATTGCCGAGATGGCATCGTTCGACGTGTGCAATCGCACTGCCGCGCGATGCAACCGGGTCCTGAGCAGGTACTGATAGGGCGTCATGCCGGCGACCTGCCGGAAGGTGCGCAGGAAATGATAGGGGCTGGTCGCGCTCTCATCCGCCAACGCTGGAAGCGAGATCGGTCCGTCGGCACCCAGTTCGATCCGCCGCACCGCCTCGGCAACCCTTTTCTGATCGCGGCGGCTTGGGCCGCACCCGGCATGCGTGGCGCCGGAGATTGTAGCCATGGCGGCACCCGCGATGCGCAAGGCGAGTTCCTCGAAGGCGTCCGCGTCGGCCAGGTCGCGTGCGGCTTCCGCCTCGGCCAGCAACGGCGCCAGGGCCGGTAACGGCGGCAGGCGTGGCGCCGCGAAGGTGAGCGTCCTGGCGCCCGGCACATCAGCCACGATCCGGTCCATATAGGCCGGCCCGAAATGGAAGGAGAGGCAACGGTCGCCGCTGCCATGCTCGTGCCCGCATTCGTAGCAGGTGCCGGAATTGCCGAGCAGGAGACTGCCTGGCGCGAGCATTGCCGTGCCTTGCTGCGCGCGGTAGCGGAACGAGCCGCCGGTGACCGCCGCGACGCAAAAATCCCGATGTGCTTCCTCGAACGGCCGATCGCCGGCGCTGGCCGTGCAGATGACATCCGCCACATGCCAGTCAGGTCCGGATGCAAGGGTATTCGCGGTCGCCGTCATGACCGAAATATAGCAACTTTTCCCAAGCCCAGAACCCTGCCAGCGCCTATTCCTCGCGGTCTCCTGACAAGAAGAGGCCGCAGCCATGGTCGACCAATCCTCATTTGCCGAAGCCTTGCACAGTCCCGGACCGATCGAAGGGCTCGCTGAAAAACTGGCCCTCTACGGCCGCTTCGTCGGTGCCTGGACATTTGACGCCTCACGCCATCTCGAGGACGGCACGGTGCTGACCGGCCGCGGCGAGGTGCATTTCGGCTGGGTGCTGGAAGGCCGGGCGATCCAGGATGTCTGGATCCTGCCCGCGCGTGACGCCGGCCCCTCGCCTTCGCTCGGCAAATGGACTTTTTACGGCACGACATTGCGGGTCTATGACCCAAGCGCCGATGCCTGGCACATTTTCTGGAGCGACCCGCGCAACCAGTATTACAGCCGCCAGCTTGGCCGCGCAGAGGGCGACACCATCGTACAAGTGGGCGCCGACGGCACCGGGTCGTCGGTGCGCTGGAGCTTTTCGCGGATCACCGAGAATTCCTTCCGCTGGCTTGGCGAGCGCTCGCACGACGACGGCGTGACATGGCGGCTGGAAGTCGAGTTCCTGGCGCGGCGAGCCGCAACAAGATGAGGCTGTAATACATTGTAAGAATGGAGAAAAGCATGTTCGATCATGTCTCGAACGGCGTCCGCGACTCCCAATGTGCCAGATGCGAAAGGGCCTCGTGACCATGGCGATTTCTTCATTTCTCACTGCTCTCGTATCCGAATCTCCCCCAGCCGACCGAGCGAAAGATATGGACCTCTATGGATGGCTGATCGGAAGCTGGGAAATGGACACGGTCCGCCACCTTGACGACGGCACGATCCAGAAATGGACCGGAGAATGCCATTTCGGCTGGGTACTCGAAGGCCGCGCGATTCAGGACATCTGGATCAGGCCCAGGCGCCCTGCGCGGTCCACCATGTATGGCACGACTTTGCGCATCTTCGATCCTGGGATCGGTGGCTGGCACATCATCTGGAATGATCCGCTCAACCACGATTACTCGCGCCAGATCGGGCGGGCCGAGGGTAAGGAC
>NZ_RZSJ01000006.1:0-38570 GCF_003998025.1 Mesorhizobium sp. M8A.F.Ca.ET.021.01.1.1 | reverse complement strand
GCACATTGCCGTGGATGCCGGTCTTGCCCATCAGCACGCCACGGTCGCGCATCGCGTTGATGACGCGGCCGGCGATGTCGGGCGCCGGCTCGCGTGTCTTGCGGTCGTGAACCAGTTCGGCGCCGAAGAACAGCCCGGCGCCCCTGACCTCGCCGATCGATTCATGACGATCGGCCAGTGGCCGCAGCAGGCCGAGCGCATAGGCGCCGACGTCGCGCGCATTGGCGACGAGGTTCTCGTCTTCCAGGACATCGAGGACCGCATTGGCCACGGCGCAGGAGACCGGATTGCCGCCAAAGGTGTTGAAGTAGCGGAAGGCGTCGCGGAAGGTCGCCAATATGTCTCGAGTGGTGACGACAGCGGCGACCGGGTGGCCGTTGCCCATCGGTTTGCCCATGGTGACGATGTCGGGGACGAAACCGGCGCGCTGATGACCCCAGAAATGGCTGCCGGTGCGGCCGAAACCGGGCTGTACCTCGTCGGCGATCATCAGACCGCCGGCTTCGCGTACCGCCGATATGGCGTCATCGAAAAAGCCGTTCGGGAGTGCTGGAAAGCCCTCATTGGCGAGCAGCGGGCAGAGGATCATGCCGGAAAGGCCGATGCCGTCTCTGGCCAGCGAGGCGATCGCCTCGCGCACGGCATCGCCGAAGGCCTTGCCATTGGCCATCGCATCGGGATGGCGATAGCTGTCGGGGGCCGGCACCAGCCTGACATGGTGGGCGCGGCCGCCGACCGGCGGCATGCGGGTTGAGAGTTGCGAAACGGCTGCGGTGTTGCCGTGATAGGTGGCGTCGGTGGCGATGATGCCCATCTGGCCGGAGACCGCCTGCGCCATGCGCACCGCGATGTCGTTGGCCTCGCTGCCGGTGCAGGTCAGGATGGCGGTGGAGAGGCTGGCATCGAAGGTAGCGGTCAGCCGCTCTACATAATCGAGGATCGCGGTGTGGAGATAGCGCGTGTGGGTGTTGAGCAGGCTCGCCTGCCGGCACAGCGCCTCGACCACATGCGGGTGGCAATGGCCGACATGGGCGACATTGTTATAGGCGTCGAGATATTTGCGGCCATCGGCGTCGTAGAGCCAGACACCCTCGCCGCGCACCAGATGCACGGGCTCGTCATAGAACAGTTGCGATTTCGCGCCGAGCAGCCGGCCACGCCGGCTAACCAGTGTTTCCCCAGCCAGTTCTTGCCGCGATTGGGCCATCGGTGTACCAAACCTCCGTTGCATGCGTCAGACCTTCGACAGGCCTGCGTCGATCGCCTCACCGATCCTGGTGACGTCGGCGGCGCTGATGATGAGCGGCGGCGACAGGATGATGTTGTTGCCGGACACGCGCAGCATGACGCCGGCTTCGTAGGCCGCCTCCGAAACGACAGCCATGGTCTTCTTGTCGGCGGGTTTCTTCGTCGCGCGGTCGGCAACCAGTTCCACCGCCGCCATCAGGCCCTTGTACCTGACATCGCCAACGATCGCGTGCTTGGCCTTCAAACCTTCGAGGACCGCCGCCAGTTCCGTGCCGCGCGCGGCCGCGTTTTCGTCGAGGCGAAGCCGTTTGGTCTCGGCCAAGGCCGCCAACCCGGCCGCGCAGCCGACCGGATGGCCGGAATAGGTGTAGCCGTGGCCGATCGCGCCGAAGCTGGTCTTGTCGGCCTCGAATACGTCAGCAACCTTGGCGCCGATCAAGGTGGCACCGAGCGGGAAATAACCCGAGGTGATCGCCTTGGCGATGGTCATGAAATCCGGCTTCACGCCGGACAGCCGCGACCCGGACCACGCGCCGGTGCGGCCGAAGCCCGTGACCACCTCGTCGGCGATCAGCAGGATTTCGTGGCGGTCGCAGATTTCCCGCACCAGCGGCATGAAGCTTTCATGTGGAACGATGACGCCGCCCGCGCCAAGCACAGGCTCCATGATGAAGGCTGCGATGGTGTCGCCGCCCTGGAAGGCGATCTCGTCCTCCAGCGCCTTGGCGCACAGCTTCGCCAGCCGCGCCGGATCGGTCTCGTCGAACGGGTTGCGGAAGGTCCAGGGTGCGGGAATGTGGAAGACGCCGGGCAGCAGCGGTTCGTAATTGCGGCGGAAATTGGCGTTGCCATTGACCGAGGCACCGCCGAAATGCGTGCCGTGATAGCCCTTCTTCAAGGCGAGGAACTTGGTGCGGTCGCCCTGGCCGCGGATCTTCCAATATTGCCTCGCCAGCCGCAGCGCGGTTTCGACCGAATCCGAGCCGCCCGAAGTGAAGAAGGTGCGCACCATGCCTTCCGGCGCGAACCATTCCGCAAGTTCGTAGGCGAGTTCGATCGACGGTCCGGTCGAGGTGCCGCGAAAGCCGGAGTAGTAAGGCAGTGCGCCGAGCTGGTCGGCGATGGCTTTCTTGATCGGATCGCTGCTGTAGCCGAGATTGACGTTCCACAGGCCGCCGACGGCGTCGAGCACGGTGTTGCCGGCGATGTCGGTGACCATGACGCCCTCGCCCTTCATGATCACCTTGGGCGGATTGGCTCGCATCTCGGCCGGATGCGCCATCGGGTGCCAGATCGGCCTGGCGTTGGTCTCGGTGAGGAAGTTGATGTCGCGCATCACAAGGCTCCGCAAAAGGTCTCAGGCAACTGGAACGAGGCCGAAATGGCCGAGGGCCTCGGCATAGGAATGGGCCGGCCGGGCAACGTCGAAATGAACCGTGCGCATGCCGGCGGCACGGCCGCCATCGACATTGCGCTGCTGGTCGTCGACGAAGACACAGGCTCCGGCGGGCAGGCCAAGCGCTTCGGTGACAAAGGCGTAGGCACGCGGGTCGGGCTTGAGGATGCCGGTATAGGTGGCGTCGACGATCACGTCGAACAGGTCAAGCAGCGGCAACCGGCGGCGAAAGTCGGCGCCGTAGAACAGGTCGAGTTCATTGGACAGGATCGCCAGGCGAAATCCCGCCGCGTGGACGGCGCGGATAGCGCTGATGGCTTCCGGCCGCACCACCTTTTCGGGCTGGGCGCCACGCGCGCGCTGGACGAAGGTTTCCATCGCCTGCCAGTCCTCGCCGACGAGGCGGCCGACCTCGCGTGTGCGGGTGCACCAATAGTCGCGCTCGCTGACCTCGTCGGCCTGCATGGCACGCCACAGCGGATCGCTGCCTGGATCGAACGGGCCAAGCCACTGCAGCGTTCCGGGCTTCAGTCCCAGCGCCTGTTCGGTCAAGGCATGGGTCTCGAACAGCGTGCGGGTGACGACGCCGCCGAAATCGAGGACCAGCGCCTGCGCGGAAACAGCACTCACGCGGCGACCTCCTTGGCCGGCATGCCGCGCGGAATGATGCCTTCCCCGACCCAGCGGTCGAAGATCTCCAGCGCCTTGGCGACGAAGGTGTCGCTGTTGATGTGGGCGTCGATCTCGTGGAACTCGACTTGCGCCGGAATAGACTTGCGCATCTCATCGACGAAAGCGGCAAGCGCTTCGGGCTCATAGAGCGGCTCGCCCTCGGTGTCCCATTCCTGGATGCCACGGGAAGGCAGGATGAGGGCGGAACGGCCCTTTGCCATGCCGAGCTTCCCGGCGATGGTCCGAGCGACCTCGCGGCGGTCATCCGCATCGACTGTAATCGAGGCAATCAGCCTGTTGTGGGCGTGGAACGGGCGTTCGGAAAATTTAGCCGGCAAATCCTGCCAGGTTGGCAGGTCGACCATGTCGACCGCGCCGGGTGCCGCGATCTGCGGGACGCCGCGGGCGCCGGCATTCTCAAGCCGGTCGGCGCCGGAGCTGACGACGGAGCCGGCCAGATGGTTGGTGATCTCCTGCAGGCTGAAATCGAACACCGCGCAGAAATGATCCTGACCGGCGATCGATTCGAAGGCACGACCGCCCATGCCGGTGGTGTGGAAGACGGCGACGTCATAGCCGCGCCGTTCCAGCGCCGGCTTCAGCGTCTTCATGTAGCGCAGGCAGGAGCTGCCGAGCGAAGTCATGCCGATGGTCGGGCCTTTCGCCGGCGCGCAGGCGCGGGTTTCAAGCATCATCTTCGACGCACCGACGACCGCGCCGCAGGCCTGCGACAGGACGAGCTTGCAAATGGTGTTGAGGCCGTACAGCCCACCCGCCCAGAGGATCATCATCAGGTCTGGCGCGACCCGCTCGGGCGGGATCAGGTGCGAATAGGCGATGGTCGAGACGACGAATTTCGGCACGCCGAGCGGCAGGCAAAGCGCGACATCGAGCGCCAGATCGGTTCCCATCGAGCCGCCTATGGCGATGAAGGCGTCGATCTCGCCGTCTTGCTGGAGCTTGCGCACCAGTTGCACCGCACCGCCCGCCATCAGCGTCATGGCGGTGTTCTCATCGCCGCTGGAGATGATCTCGGCGATGGTGACATCCACGGCGCGGGCGACCGCGTGCTTGTCGTGATCGGGGCTGTAGGGCGGGTCGCCCAGCACGCTGACATCCAGCATAACGGCGCTGCCGCCCGATGCCTCGATGCATGCTTTCATGAACAGCAGTTCTTCGGCCTTGGTATCGCCGGTGCCGATGACCAGGATGCGGGGTTCGGACATCAGGCCTGCCTCCTCAGCGCTTGCAGATTGTCGCCATTGAGCCGCATCGAAATCTCGCGCGCGGCGGCCACCGCCGCAAGTCCCCGCTCGGCGATGTCGACCGCCGTCGTCCTGGCCTTCGGAGCCGCCACAGCGATGGTGCCGAGCGCGAACCCATCCGCCGCCAGGATTGCCGCCGCGACTGATATGACGCCTTCTTCCAGGCCCTGGTCGCAGATCGAATAGCCGCGCTCGCGCGCCTCGCCCATGGAGCGCGCGAGCGCGGCCGGTTCGGTCAGCGTATGCGCGGTGAAGGCCTCCAGGGGACTGGTCAAACATGCCTTGACGGCCTCGTCCCTGGCGAAGGCCAGATAGACGATGCCGGAGGCGGTAGAATGCAGGGGCAGGAGTTGGCCGATATCGACATTGACCCGGTTTGCCCGCGCCGGATGCTCGACATGGACGGTGACCAGCCGGTCGATGCCGTATTCCGACAGATGCACGGTCTCGGCCGTGGCACTTGCCAGATCCCGCACCAGCGGCACCGCGGTCTGCAGGAAGGGAAAGCGGGCCTCGCGGATGCGCGCCAGCCGCGACAGGCCGGCGCCGAGCCGGTAGTGCCGCGTGGCGGCATCCTGCTCGACGAGACCATGGCCGGTCAGCGCCACCAGCAGGCGCCGCGTCGTCGCCTTGTCGAACCCTGACCGTCGCGCCAGGTCCGACAGTCCGAGCTCGGGCTCGGCCACGGTGAACAGCTCCAGGAGTGAAATCGCCTTGCCGACCGTACTCAACGCATTCCTCCCAGCATTGTGCGCCCCATAAGCGGCAATCAATTAACGTGTGAATTAACTTGACAGCAAGCCGCTTTGTTTGCAAGTCTATATTCAAAATAACGGTTCAAATAATGAACCACATCCAGAGCGTATGGGACAGGCCATTCGGCCGGCAAGCCAACCGGTTTGCAAACAGGAGGGACCAATGTCAGCAGTTTCGGAAGCGGCGCCGGCCAACAGGCTGCGCAAGAACAGTCTCGGCGTCGGCGCCATCACCTTCATGGTGATCTCGGCCGCCGCCCCGCTCACGGCGGTCGCCGGCGGCACGCCGCTCGGCATGCTGATGGGCAACGGCGCCGGCTTTGCCGGCACCTATCTGATCGTCACGGTGCTGCTGCTTCTGTTCGCGGTCGGCTATGTCGCCATGTCGCGCCATGTTGGCAACGCCGGCGCCTTCTATGCCTATGCCGCGCGCGGCCTGGGCGGCCTCGCCGGCGGCGCCACGGCGCTGATCGCCATCCTGTCCTACAATGCCATGCAGATCGGCGTCATGGGCCTGCTCGGCGCCGCGACCTCCGGGCTGTTCGCCAGCTGGGGCATCAACCTGCCCTGGTGGGTGTGGAGTTTCATCGCCATCGCCATCGTCGCCGTGCTCGGTTACCGCCAGGTCGACCTGTCGGCCAAGATCCTGACGGTGCTGGTGCTGTGCGAATACGCCGTGGTGCTGATCCTCGACCTGGTGATCCTCAGGACCGGCGGCGACAGCGGCCTCTCGGCGACCCCGTTCAGCTGGAGCCAGATCACCTCTGGCGCGCCGGCGATCGCCATCCTGTTCTGTTTCGCCGCCTTCATCGGCTTCGAGGCGACGACGATCTACGCCGAGGAAGCCCGTGATCCCAAGGTCACCATTCCGCGCGCCACCTACTTCTCGGTGCTGCTGATCGGCGTCTTCTACATGGTCACCGCCTGGCTGATGGCGGTGGGCGCCGGCGTCGACAAATTGCTGCCGGCGCTGCAGGGCCTGCAGGACCCGACCACCTTCCTGTTCGGCCTCTCCGACCGCTATGCCGGAACGCTGCTCACGCACGCGATGAGCATCCTGTTCGTGTCGAGCCTGTTTGCCGGCGTGCTGGCGTTCCACAATGCGGTTGCCCGCTACATCTATGTCTCCGGCCGCGAGAAGCTGTTGCCGCAGGCGATCGGCGTGACGCATTCGGCGCACCAGAGCCCGCATGTCGCTTCGGTGATCCAGAGCGTGCTGGCGGCTGTCGTCGTCGGGCTGTTCGCCGTGCTCGGGCTCGATCCGGTGCTGGCGCTGTTCTCGTGGCTGACCAATGTCGCGACGCTCGGCGTCATCGTCATGATGGCGGTCGCCTCGCTCGCCGTGGTGATGTACTTCCGCGCCAACCCGTCGGCCCAGGAGAACGCGCTCAAGACCACGATCCTGCCCGGGCTGACCTTCATCGCCTTCGTCGTCATCATCTACCTGATCGTCATCAATTTCGGCAGCCTGTCGGGGGCCGGCGGCTTCCTCGGTGCGTTCCTGCCGGGACTGGTGCTGATCGCCGGCGTGGTGGGCCTGCTGCTGGCAGGCGCGTTGAAGAGCCGCGATCCGGTGGCCTTCGACAATCTCGGCGTACCGCTCAAGGATTGAGCGAGATATCAGGGCGGCGTATCACGCCGCCCCGCAGACCCTCCTGAAGTGAGAATATAATGATCAGTCAAAGTGCCATCGACACACTGCGCAAGGCGGAGATCGGCGCGCGCGGCCTGTTCATCGATGGCGCCCAAGCGGAGGCGGCAAGCGGCGCGAGCCTGCTGGTGATTTCGCCGATCGACGGCCGGCCTTTCGCCAGCATCGCCGACGGCAATCCAGCCGACATCGACCGCGCCGTGCGCTCGGCACGCAAGGCGTTCGAGAAGGATTCATGGTCGCGCGCTGCCCCCGCTTTCCGCAAGAAGGTGCTGACCAGGCTCGCCGAGCTGATCGAAAGACACGTCGACGAGCTGGCCGTGCTCGGCGTGCGCGACAACGGCACCGAGATCGGCATGGCCTACAAGGCCGAGCCGCTGTCGGCGGCCGGCACCATCCGCTACTACGCCGAGGCGATCGACAAGGTCTATGGCGAGATCGCGCCGACCGCCGACAACGTGCTCGGGCTGATCCACAAGGAGCCGCTCGGCGTCGTCGGCGTCATCGTTCCCTGGAACTTCCCGCTGATGATCGGCGCCTGGAAGATCGCGCCGGCGCTGGCCGCCGGCAATTGCGTGGTGGTCAAGCCGCCGGAGATCGCCTCGCTGACGCTGCTGCGGCTGGCCGAACTGGCTGCCGAAGCCGGGCTGCCCGCCGGCGTGCTCAATGTCGTGACCGGCCGGGGCGCGGTCACCGGCGAGGCGCTTGGCCTGCATGGGGATGTCGACGCCATCGCCTTCACCGGCTCGGGACCGGTCGGTCGCCGCCTACTCGAATACTCCGCCCGTTCCAATCTGAAGCGTATTTTCCTCGAACTCGGCGGCAAGTCGCCCAACATCGTCTTCGCCGACGCGCCGGACCTGAAACAGGCGGCTGTCGTCTCGGCCAACGGCATCTTCCGCAATTCCGGCCAGGTCTGCGTCGCCGGCTCACGGCTGCTTGTCCAGGCCTCCGTCTATGACCGTTTCATGGACGAACTGCTCTCGGCGACCACAAGGCTGAAGGTCGGCGATCCGCTCGATCTCGCAAGCGATGTCGGCGCGGTGTCGAGCGCGGAGCAGCTGGCCAAGAATCTTGGTTTCGTCGCCAAGGCCACTGAAGAAGGCGCGAGGCTGGTCACCGGCGGCGAACGGATCCTGGCCGAGACCGGCGGCAGCTATATGGCGCCGACGATCTTCGAGAACGTGACGCAGGACATGCAGCTTGCCCGCGAAGAGGTGTTCGGGCCGGTGCTCGGTGTGATGCGCTTCGAGACCGAGGAGGAAGCGGTGCGGCTCGCCAACTCGACGGTCTACGGGCTCGCCTCGGCGGTGTGGACATCAAATCTTGCCACCGCGCATCGCATGGTGCGCGCCATCAACGCCGGCGTCGTCCACGTCAACACCTATGGCGGCGCCGACGTCACCGTGCCGCTCGGCGGCGTCAAGCAATCCGGCTTCGGCCGCGACAAGTCGCTGCACGCGCTGGAGAAGTATCTCGAACTGAAGACGGCATGGATTGCCCTTTGAGGAGCCGCCGGGTTCGCTGAGGACCTCACCGCTTCTCGACGCCCGCAGTCTTTTACTCCCTTCTTCAAAATTTTTGAGAGAATATTCCCGGCTTCAAGGAGAATGGCGAAAGGCGTTCTTTGATAAAATCGATAGAATTTCTGACGATGTGAACAAGGCTAGGCAATCCGCCTTGCTGCCATGACTTCACAACCGCAGAGATCAATCATGTCCGACCTCAACAACACTTTGTCCTCTTCCCCAAGGTCAACCCTGAACCGCCGCAGCGGCTTGGCTCTGCTGTTCGCATCGGCCGTCGCGATAGGCGCCCTGATGGCGCCGCATGCCTCCTTCGCCGAGGACAAGAAGGCGATCAAGGTCGGCATCATCAGCGGCGAGGACGAGGATGTCTGGCGCGTCGTGGTCGCTCAAGCCGCCGAGAAGGGCCTGAGCATCGAGACGGTGGTGTTCAACGACTATACCCAGCCCAACGAGGCGCTCGAACGCGGCGAGATCGACGCCAACGCCTTCCAGCACCAGCCCTATCTCGACAACCAGATCAAGACGCAGGGCTACCATATCGTGCGCGTCGGCTATACCGGCGTCTGGCCGATCGGCCTGTATTCCAAGAAGTACAAAGCGGTCGCCGACTTGCCCCAGGGTGCTGTCATCGGCGTGCCCAACGACCCGTCCAATGAAGGCCGGGCGCTGCGCGTGCTGCAGAATGAGGGCGTGATCAAGCTGAAGGACGGCACCGGCATCCTGGCCACCACCGCCGACATCGCCGAAAACCCCAAGAAGGTCGAGATCAAGGAACTCGACGCCGGCATCGTCGGCCGCTCGGTCGAGGACCTCGACGCAGCCGTGGTCAACACCGACTGGGCGCTGAAAAGCGGCTTGACACCGGAAAACCGCATCGCCCAGGAGCCGATCGCAGACAATCCGTACCGCAACTTCATTGCGGTCAAGGTCGGCAACGAGAACGAGGCCTGGGTGAAGACGCTGGTGGCGTCCTACCAGAACGAGGCGGTCAAAGCCGAGTTCGACAAGGTCTACAAGGGCACCGGCCTCAGCGCCTATTGAGCAATCCGGGCACGAAAGTGTCTGCTTTGACAAGAAAAGCGGTCCGCGCAACGCGCGGGCCGCAATCCTGTTTCGGGATCCGCGTATGAACCAGCATGTGACCGCAGCCATCGAGAACACGAACGACGCCGATGCACCGGCGCGGGACGTGGTGCGTCTTGTCGAGCTGAAGCGCCGCTTCGGCGCGACGGCGGCGCTCGACGGCATTTCCCTGACGGTGCGCAAGGGGGAGATCCTCGGCATCATCGGCCGCAGCGGCGCCGGCAAATCGACGCTGATCCGCTGCCTCAACGGGTTGGAGCGGCCCGATTCCGGCGAGGTGTTCATCGAGGGCCGCGAAATCAGCCGGCTCGGCGAGCGCGACCTGCAGCCGCTGCGGCGGCGCATCGGCATGATCTTCCAGCATTTCAACCTGCTGTCGGCCAAGACGGTCGAGGACAATGTGGCGCTGCCGCTGAAGATCGAGGGCCGGCCAAAGGCCGAGCGGCTGAATCGGGCGGCGGAACTGCTCGATCTCGTCGGCCTGTCGGAGAAAGCGAAAGCCTATCCGGCGTCGCTGTCGGGCGGCCAGAAGCAGCGCGTCGGCATCGCCCGGGCGCTGGCCGCGCGGCCGGCGCTGCTTCTGTCGGACGAAGCGACGTCAGCACTCGACCCGGAGACAACGCGGTCCATCCTCGCCTTGCTCAAGGACATCAACCGGCAACTTGGCCTGACCATCCTGCTGATCACCCACGAGATGGAGGTGATCCGCTCGATCGCCGACCGGGTGGCGGTGATCGACGCCGGACGCATCGTCGAGGAAGGGCCAGTCTGGTCTGTGTTCGCCGATCCACGGTCCGAGATCACAAGACGCCTGCTCGGCGCGATCCGGCCGCAACTGCCGCCGGAGCTGGCGGCGCGGCTGCTGCTCGCGGGTGGTACCGAAACGATCTTGCGCGTCGACGTTGCGGGCGAGCCTGCGCGCGGCCCGCTGCTGTCCGACCTTGCGAGAACCGTGCCCGGTGCCTTCCGGCTCGTCCATGGCGGCATCGACCATATCCAGCGAGAGCCGGTGGGGACGCTGTTCCTCTCCATCCCTGGCGGCGATGCGGGTCATCTCGCCGAGGTGATCGCTTTTCTAAAATCCCGCCAGGCGCGGGTGGAGGTGCTTGGCCATGTCGCCGATCCTGTTTGAGCTTCTGCTGCGGTCGATCTGGGAGACGGTGCTGATGACGGCCGCCTCCGGCCTAATCTCGCTGGTGTTCGGCCTGCCGCTCGGCCTGGCGCTGATCGCCACCGAACGCGGCGGCATTGCCGAAAGCCCGTGGGTGAATCGCGTGCTCGGCGCCGTCATCAACGGCTTCCGCTCGGTGCCGTTCATCATCCTTCTGGTGGCGCTGATCCCGGTGACGCGGCTGATCGTCGGCACTTCGATCGGCACCTGGGCGGCCATCGTGCCGCTGTCGATCGCCGCCACGCCCTACTATGCGCGGATTGCCGAAGTGTCGTTGCGCGAGGTCGACCACGGGCTGATCGAGGCCGCCCGCGCCATGGGCGGCAACCGCTGGACGATCATCCGCGAGGTGCTGGTGCCCGAGGCCCTGCCCGGCATCGTCGCCGGCTTCACGGTGACGCTGGTGACGCTGGTCGGCGCCTCCGCGATGGCCGGCGCCATCGGCGCCGGCGGCCTCGGCGACCTCGCCATCCGCTATGGCTATCAGCGGTTTGAAACCTCGGTGATTGTGGCGGTGGTGATCGTGCTGATCATCCTGGTCTGCGGCATCCAGTGGGTGGGCGATCGGCTGGTGGCGCGGCTCGACCGGCGAGGGTGAGGCGACTGATATTCAGGTTCGGCCGAACCTTCTGACTAAACAATCTTAGCGTTGGCGCCGCCCCTCACTGTGCTGCCGGACATCTCTCCCCGTAGAACGGGGAGAGAGAAGCTGGCCGTGACGCCGGCGCCCCTCTTGCAACGGCGATGATTGGCGAAATCGGCGACGGAGCGCCCCTCTCCCCGTCACTATACGGGGAGAGGATGCCGGCAGGCAGGTGAGGGGCAGCGCGGCGGATTGGCCGCTATGGCGCTGTGGGACGCGCACACACCAGGTTAGCCCCTCAACCTCGCCCCCTCCGGATCGAAGAACGGCATCGGCGCCACCACAGCGCGCACGGGCTGGCCGTCGACGGCGATGCTGAGCTCCGTTCCAACAGCCGTGAACGGCAACCGCAGATGCGCGGTGGCCAGCACCTTGCCGAGGGAATAGCCATGGTCGCTATAGGTGACCACGCCCACATCCTCGCCGTCGGCCAGCACCCTGGCATCGGTCGCGGCCGGCTTGTCGCCGTCGAGGATCAGGCCGGTCCAGCGCTCGTCGAGGCCCTTGTCGCGGATCTTGAGCAGCGCCTCGCGGCCGACGAAATCGTCCTTGTCGAACTTGATCCAGCGGTCGAGGCCGACATGGAACGGCGTGCGGCTCTCGTCCATGTCGATGCCATGCGCCGGATAGGCCTTTTCCAGGCCGAGCGTGAACATGGCCAGCACGCCATAGGGTTTCAGGCCGAAATCCCGGCCAGCCTTCATCAGCGCGTCCCAGACGGAGGCCGCCTCGTCCGCAGGCACGAACAGTTCGAAGCCGAGTTCACCGGTGACGCCGGTGCGGGAAATCATAACCTTTGTTTCGCCGATGCGGCCCGAGGTGAACGCCCAGCGCTTCAGGCCATCGAGATCGGCCTCCACGACCAGCGCCTTCAGGAGTTCGCGCGAACGCGGGCCCTGGATCGTGGGGAAAGCGACCGCCGCGGTGATGTCGGTCACATAGGCCTTGCGGCCCTCAGCATGATGCTGGAGCCAGGGCAGCATCTTCAGCCGGTTGACCGAGCCGGTCACCAGCATGAAATGCTCCGGCGCCAGCCGGAACACGGTGAGGTCGTCCATGATGCCGCCGTCCTCGCGGCAGACGGTGGAGTACCGGACATTGCCCGGTTTCATCGCCGCGGCGTCGTTGACGATGACATGGTTGACCAGCGCCTCGGCGTCCGGACCCTTGATGTCCATCTTGCCCATGGTGCTGAGGTCCTGCACGCCGACATTGGCGCGTGTGTTCAGGTGCTCGTCGGCAATGCCGGAATAGTATCTGGCCGAGATGAAATCGCCGCCGACCCGGCCCATGGTCGCGCCCAGCCCGACGATGCTGCTGTAGAAAGGGGAACGCCGCTCAGCCAAGATAGTCAAGCAGCGCCGGTGGCGATGGTGAGGGCGACGGAAGCGGCAAGCACGAAACGACCGAAAAGACGCATGTTCGGGATCTCCGTTGACTGGACAAATCTACGGGCTTTCATGCGGTCGGCGGTGACGGAAACGACACGTCATGCGGCGATCACGGCGCGGGGCGGCTCATCCGAGTCTGGTCAGCTTGCTTGTGCCTCGGTCCCGAACAGATCCTTGGCTTGCTCGGCTGTATAGTAGCCAAGCTGGACATCCCGAGCGACCAGTTTCGGGTCGCGCTCACGCGGATCGCCATAGCCGCCGCCGCCCGGCGTGCCGACGCGCACGCGGTCGCCGGCCTTGAGCGGGATGTCCTGCTCCTTGGAGAGGTGTGGCGGTATGTGTTCTTCGCCATCGCGGAAGACGGTCACGCTGTTGGGCTGGCCATCCTCCCCGCCAAGCGCGCCTTGCGGACCAAAACGGCCGTGATCCATGACGAAGGAGGCGCGCGCCTCGCCGCGCAGGATTTCGACCTCGTAGGCGAGGCCAAAACCGCCGCGATGCTTGCCGGCGCCACCCGATCCTTCGCGCAAGGCATAGTGCCGGTAGAGCACGGGAAAAGCCTGCTCCATGATCTCGACCGGCGGCGATTTCGAAATGCCGATGGTCGAGCAGCCATTGGTGAGGCCGTCATGGGCCGAATTGCCGCCATAGCCGCCGCCGGAGATCTGGTACATGACATAGTCGCGGCCGCGCGCCGGGTCGCTGCCCCCGAGCGCGAAATTGCCGCTGGAGCCGGCGGGAGCCGCCGTCACCTTGTCGGGCAGCGCCTGCACCATGGCGGCGAACACCGCCTCGGCGATGCGCTGCGAGACCTCGGCGGCGCAACCCGAGACCGGGCGCGGATACTTTGCGTCCAGGAAGGTGCCTTCCGGCCGCTTGACCTCGAGTGGCTCGAAGGCGCCGGCGCTGATCGGCACATCCGGGAAGATATGGCGCATGGCGAGATAGACCGACGACAAGGTCGTCGCCAGCACGCTGTTCATCGGCCCGGCGCAGGGCTTTGATGAGCCCGTGAAATCGAAGGTCAGCGCATCGCCCTTTTTCTCCACGGCGAGCGCGATGGTCAGCGGTTCGTTGACCACCCCGTCGGAATCGACGAAGGCCTTGGAGCGATAGGTGCCGTCGGGAATGGCGGATATGTTGGCGCGCATCTGCTCGGCGGCGCGTCGGCGCAGTTCGGCGATCGCCTTGGTAACCGTTTCATCTCCGTAACGATCCAGGATCCCGTTGAGCCTATCCTGGCCGATCAGCAGCGCGGCGGCCTGCGCCCTGATGTCGCCGATGCGCTGGTCGGCAACCCGGATGTTGGAGCAGATGATGGCGTAGATCTCTGGATCGAGCACGCCCTTCTTGAACAGCTTTACCGGCGGCAGCCGCAGGCCTTCCTGCTCGACGGCGGTCGCGGAAGCCGAGAACCCGCCCGGCACTGAGCCGCCAATGTCGGGCCAATGGCCGGTGTTGGACAACCAGCAGAAGATTTTTCCAGCGCGGTAGACAGGCATGACGAAGCGCACATCCATCAGATGCGTGCCGCCGAGATAGGGGTCGTTGACGATGTAGATGTCGCCCGGCTCCGGCGCCAGGCAGCGGCCGTCGGCGATCATCTCGATGACCGTTTTGGTCGAGTATTGCATGACGCCGACGAACACCGGCAGGCCCTGGCTGCCTTGGGCGATCAGCGAGCCATCGACGGCCGAATAGATGCCGTCCGAGCGATCATTGGCCTCGGCGATGACGGGCGAGAAGGCGGCGCGGGAAAAGGTCAGGTCCATCTCGTCGCAGACCTGCTGCAAGGCGGCCTGGAGAACCGAAAGCGTGATGGCGTCGAGACCGGTCATTGCTCAGTAATCCTCATGGCAGGGGCCGGACATGGAAGGCCTGAGACGTCGCGCCGCCCCTCATCGCCCGGCAGGGCGATGAGGGGCAGCGCGAGGCCGACTGTAAAAGGACAGAAACTAACAGACGAATTTCCCATCATTCCTTGCCCACATCGATGATGATGTTGCCGTCGGCGTCGCAGCGCGCGCGGTCGCCGGGTTCGAGCACGGTGGTGGCGTCCATCTGTTCGAGGATCGCCGGCCCTTCGATGATCGCATCGAGCGGCAGCTTTTCCCTGATGTACACCGGCGTGTCGTGCCAGCGTCCGCCATACCAGACCGGCCGGATTTCGCGCCGCGCCTCTTCCAGCGTCTTTGCCCGCCCGGCCGGGTCGATCAGGCGTGACAAGTCGATCGCCGGGCGCATCCCGGTGACCGAGGTGTTGAGGTTGACGAGGTTGGCGCGGATTTCGGGCAGCTCGACCTTGAAGCGAGCGAAATAGGCTTTCTCGAACAGGCCCTGCAATGCAGCTCGCGTTACCGAGGAGGACGGCAACGGCACGTTGATGATGTGGGTCTGGCCGACGAACTGCATGTCCGCGGAGTGGGTGACGCGGATCGTTGCCGGCTTCACCGCTTCCTTGGCGATCAGTTCCTCGCCTTCGTTCCGGTGCCGTTCCAATACTTGGTGGAGCCGGCTTTCATCAAGCAGGGCCACTGGCTGGTTGATGGTGTTGACGAAGTCGTGGCGCAGATCGGCGACGACGCAGCCAAGCGCATTGGTGATGCCGGGACGTGCCGGCACCAGCACTTTGGGCAGGCCGAGTTCGCGGGCGAGCGCCGTCGCATGCAGCGGCCCGGCGCCGCCGAAGGCGAACAGCGCGAAATCGCGGGGATCGTGGCCGCGCGATACGGATACCATGCGGATGGCGCCGGCCATCTTCATATTGCCGAGCCTGAGCACCGCGCCAGCCGCTTCGACGCCGGAGAGGCCGGTCGACTTGCCGATCCGGTCCTCGAAAATGCCGGTCACGCGCTCCGCTGTGACCGGATTGTCGACGGCCAGCAATTTCTTCGGCGCCAGCCGGCCGAGCACCAGGTTGGCGTCGGTGATGGTCGGCTCGGTGCCGCCGCGCCCGTAGCAGATTGGGCCGGGATTGGCGCCCGCGCTTTCCGGGCCGATCTGGATCAGTCCGGCCGCATCGACGCGGGCGATCGAACCGCCGCCGGCGCCGACCGTATGCACCGCCACCATCGGGACATGGATCGGCATGGCGTATTCGATCTCGATCTCGTTCGAGACCGCCGGCTCGGCGTTGCGGATCAGCGCCACGTCGGTCGAAGTGCCGCCCATGTCGTAGGTGACGAGGTTTTCGAAGCCGGCGCGCTTGCCCGTATAGGCGGCGGCGATGACGCCGGAGGCGGGGCCTGACATCACGGTCTTTGCCGATTCACGTGTGACGAAGCGGGCCGATATCATGCCGCCATTGCCGTTCATGATCAGGAAGTCTCGGGCATAGCCCTTGTCGGCCAATTCCTTGCGCAGCCGCTCGACATAGCGCTCCAGGATCGGCTGCACCGAGGCATTGACCGAGGCGGTTACCCCGCGCTCGAATTCGCGTGCCTCCGATAGCAGCGCGTGGCCGGTGGTGATGTAGCCGTTCGGCCAGAATTCGGCGGCGATTTCGGCGGCGCGCCGTTCATGTGACGGGTTGGCGTAGGAATGCAGGAAGTGGATGACGAGGGATTCGCAACCGGCGCCGATCAGCGCCTGTACGGCATCGCGCATTTCTGCCTCGTCGAGCGGCGTTCGGATGGCGCCTGATGCCTCGACGCGTTCGGACACCTCCAGCCGCAAATTGCGCGGGATGACCGGAACGAAGGTGCCCGTCATGCCATAGGGCTGCGGCCGCGTACGCCGGCCAAGCTCGATCACGTCGCGAAAACCGCGCGTGGTGATCATGCCGGTTCTGGCCAGCCGGCGCTCCAGCACCGCGTTGGTGGTGGTGGTCGTGCCATGCACGATGAGATCGATGCCGTCGACCGGAAAGCCGGTGGCGCCAAGCGCCGAAACCACGCCAAAGGCCTGGTTGTCGACCGTAGTCGGGGTCTTGGCCAGATACACCTTGCCGCCGTCCTTGCCGTCGATCAGGAGCAGGTCGGTGAAGGTTCCGCCGACATCGATGCCGGCGACGACGCTGCCCAGGGAATCCGGCGGCTGCACCGAAAAATTCTCTTTCATTGTCGAAACCCGAAATGCTGGGACTACGGATATGCCGCAGTTTGGAAAGGTGTTTTACGGCGGCATCTTGACGCAAATATCGTTTGTATACTAATAAATTCTCGACACAAGAGCTTACCGCCTCGCAGTGTGTGCAAGGCACGCCGGAACCTGAATGGTTCGGGCGCGCACGGGAAAGTTTGGCGCCCGCGTCTGTAATTGGGCGAGAAGGTTGGAATTGATGAACACCACGCCCGCGTTCAATACCGCTGAAGCCCGCCCGCTGCAGTTTCCGATTCCGGCCAATGTCTATGCCGAAACCGTCGTCTCGGTGAAGCACTATACCGACCGGCTGTTCTCGTTCCGCATCACCCGTCCGCAGTCGCTGCGCTTCCGCTCGGGCGAGTTCGTGATGATCGGCCTGCCCAATGCCGAGAAGCCGGTGTACCGCGCTTACTCCGTCGCCAGCCCGGCCTGGGACGAAGAGCTGGAATTCTTCTCGATCAAGGTGCCGGACGGCCCGCTGACCTCGGAACTGCAGAAGATCCAGGTCGGCGACACGGTCATCATGCGCCAGAAGTCGACCGGCACGCTGGTCGTCGACGCGCTGACCCCGGCCAAGCGCCTGTTCATGATTTCGACCGGCACCGGCATCGCGCCCTTCGCCAGCCTGCTGCGCGACCCCGACACCTACGAGAAGTTCGACCAGCTCATCCTGACCCATACCTGCCGCGACAATGCCGAGCTGATCTATGGCCAGGAACTGGTGGCGGCACTGGAAAGCGACCCGCTGATCGGCGAGCTGACCGCCGGCCGCGTCACGCTCTACAATTCGACGACACGCGAAGAGTCGGCGCGCATGGGCCGCATCACCGCGCTGATCGGTTCGGGCAAGTTTTACAGCGATCTCGGCATCGAGAAGCTCAATCCGGAAACCGACCGCATCATGATCTGCGGCTCGATGCATATGCTGAAGGACGTCAAGGAGCTGGCCGAAAGCCTCGGCTTCCAGGAAGGTTCGCTCAGCCACCCCTCGAGTTTCGTCGTCGAACGCGCCTTCGTCGGCTGAGGCCCGCGGGTCTCCCAGAAACCTTGTTTTGACCTTCCGGTCAAAAATCAGCTGCTTTCGCGGCCTTTTTCAGCTATCCCTCGCTTGAGGACTCGTGAAGCACGGCTTCGCGGGCTATCTTCGTGCGTGTCGCCCAAAAGTGTCGAACGGCTTTGGGAGAACGATGCGCACCAAGACATCAAGCGCACGCCGCTGAATGAAAGGGCAGGAGATGAGCAGCACAATCCGCGAAGCCGATCTTGGCACCAAGGTGACGCCGCTGCCGGCACGCGCCGCCGCCAACACGCCGGTGCCGCTGGATCATCACATCGCGCGCAATCCCGGCCTGAAACTCGATCTCGGTTTTCTGGAATCGGTGCGCAGCGTCAACCGCTCGGCGCTGGAGCGCCGCGTCGTCAGCCTGACCAAGCGGCGCTCGATCAAGGCCGACAACCAGGCCGCCTGGCTGCTGCGGGCGATCGCCTGCATGGACCTGACGACACTGAACTCCAACGACACCGAGGAGCGCGTGCGCCGGCTCTGCGCCAAGGCGATCAACCCGCTGCGCCGCGACATCATGGAAGGCCTCGGCATTGCGGGCGAAACCATCCGGCCGGCCGCCGTCTGCGTCTATCATCCCTTCGTTGCCACGGCCGTTGACGCCGTGCGCGGCACCGGCATCCATGTCGCCGCCGTCTCCACCGCCTTCCCGCACGGCCTGGCGCCGCTGTCGACCCGCCTGCAGGAAATCGAGGCCTCGGTGAAGGACGGCGCCGACGAGATCGACGTCGTCATTCCGCGCGGCCTGGTGTTCGGGGCCAAGTGGCGCGAGCTCTACAACGAAATCGTCTCTATGCGTGCCGCATGCGGGGACGCGCATCTGAAGGTCATCCTCGGCACCGGTGACCTCGCCACGCTGCGCAATGTCATGCTGGCCTCAATGGTGGCGATGATGGCGGGCGCCGATTTCATCAAGACCTCGACCGGCAAGGAAAGCGTCAACGCCACGCTGCCCGTCGGGCTTGCCATGGTGCGTGCCATCAGGGCCTATTTCGAGGAAACCGGCTATCTCATCGGTTTCAAGCCGGCCGGCGGCATTTCCACCGCGAAAGTGTCGCTCGACTGGCTGGTGCTGATGAAGGAAGAGCTCGGCCGGCCCTGGCTGGAGCCGGAGCTGTTCCGCTTCGGCGCGTCGAGCCTGCTCACCGACATCGAGCGGCAGCTCGAACATCATCTGACCGGGCATTATTCGGCCAATCACCGCCACGCGATGGCGTAGCGTCAGAGTTTTGCGGGGCGTAACCGAATGCCTTCTCTGACAACTATCTGGAGTGCCTGATGAACATTCTCGAACGCTATCATGCCATGGAATACGGCCCGGCGCCGGAGGCGCGCAACGAAGCTGATGCCTGGCTCTCGGCGCGCGATTTCGGCAAGGCGCTGTTCATCGGCGGCGACTGGAAAGCGGCTTCCGGGGGCAAGACTTTCGAGACCAGCGAACCATCTTCCGGCAAGTTGCTGGCCAAGATTTCGGACGCCAATGCCGCCGACATCGACGCGGCGGTCGCGGCGGCCACGAAAGCGCTGCCGAAATGGAGCGCCAGTTCGGGCTACCAGCGCGCGAAGGTGCTCTACGCCATCGGCCGCGCCATGCAGCGCCACCAGCGGCTGTTCGCCGTGCTTGAGACAATCGACAATGGCAAGCCGATCCGCGAAAGCCGCGATATCGACGTGCCGCTGGCGATCCGCCATTTCATCCATCACGCCGGCTGGGCACAGGCGCTGGACAGGGATTTCCTTGGCCACAAGGGTGTCGGCGTCGTCGGCCAGATCATCCCGTGGAATTTCCCGCTGCTGATGCTGGCCTGGAAGATCGCGCCAGCACTCGCGGCGGGCTGCACGGTGGTGCTGAAGCCGGCCGAATTCACACCGCTCACATCGATCCTGTTCGCCGAGATCTGCGAACGCGCCGGTGTGCCGAAGGGCGTCGTCAACATCGTCCAGGGCGGCCCGGAAGCAGGCGCGGCGATCGTCAACCATCCCGGCATCCAGAAGATCGCCTTCACCGGCTCGTCCGAGGTCGGCAAGATCATCCGCAAGGCCACCGCCGGCTCGGGCAAGAAACTGTCGCTGGAACTTGGCGGCAAATCGGCCTTCATCGTTTTCGAGGACGCCGATCTCGACAGCGCCGTCGAAGGCCTCGTCGACGGCATCTGGTTCAACCAGGGCCAGGTCTGCTGCGCCGGTTCGCGCCTCTTGGTACAGGAAGGCATCGCCGACGCCTTGATCGCAAAGGTCAAGACGCGGATGAGCCGGCTGCGAGTCGGCAGCCCGCTCGACAAGAACACCGATATCGGCCCGCTGGTCGACCTCACCCAACTCGACCGCGTCAAGGGACTGATCGCCGAGGGTGCCCGGCAGGGCGCCGTCTGCTGGCAGCCGGATGCAGCGCTGCCGTCCTCGGGCTATTATCACCTGCCGACGCTGGCAACCAGTGTTTCGCCGGCTAATATCCTGGCGCAGGAGGAGGTGTTCGGGCCAGTGCTCGCCA
Organism: Mesorhizobium sp. M8A.F.Ca.ET.021.01.1.1; assembly: GCF_003998025.1. Taxonomy (NCBI): domain Bacteria; kingdom Pseudomonadati; phylum Pseudomonadota; class Alphaproteobacteria; order Hyphomicrobiales; family Phyllobacteriaceae; genus Mesorhizobium; species Mesorhizobium sp. M8A.F.Ca.ET.021.01.1.1. The sequence continues at coordinate 18,129 of NZ_RZSJ01000006.1, read as the reverse complement.
CCATGACCTTCCGCAACACCGAGGAAGCGATCGAGCTCGCCAACAACACGCGCTACGGGCTCGCCGCCTCGGTGTGGAGCGAGAACGTCAACCTCGCCCTCCATGTCGCGCCACAGTTGAAGGCCGGCGTGGTGTGGGTCAACGGCACCAACATGTTCGACGCCGCCTGCGGCTTCGGCGGCTATCGCGAGAGCGGCTTCGGCCGCGAGGGCGGGCGCGAGGGCATGTTCGAATATCTCTCTGCAAAATTGCCGCTCGGTCCGGTCATCAAGCTGGCGACGTCGTCCGCGCAGCCCGTCGAACAGGCGGATGGCTCAGCCATCGATCGCACGGCCAAGCTGTTCATCGGTGGCAAGCAGGTGCGGCCTGACGGCAATTATTCGATTGCCGTCGCGACCGCCAAGGGCAAGCTTGCCGGCGAAGTCGGGCTCGGCAACCGCAAGGATATCCGTGACGCCGTTTCCGCCGCGCGCGCCTGCAAGAGCTGGCCGGAGGCAACCGCCTATAACAGGTCCCAGGTGCTCTATTACCTGGCCGAGAACCTTTCCGGCCGTGCCGGCGAGTTTGCCGCCCGCCTCACCGAACTCACCGGGGCCAACGCCAAGGCCGCGCGGGACGAGGTCGAACAGTCGATTGAGCGGCTGTTCCTCTATGCCGGCCTCGCCGACAAGTTCGAGGGCCGCGTGCACCAGCCGCCGGCGCGTGCCGTGACGCTGGCGCTGCATGAGCCGGTCGGCGTCGTCGGCATCGTCGCGCCGGACAATCAGCCCTTGCTCGGCTTCATCTCGCTGGTCGCACCCGCACTGGCCATGGGCAACACGGTGGTGGCCGTGCCGTCGGAACGCCACCCGCTGCTGGCCACCGATCTCTATCAGGTCATCGAATATTCCGACATGCCGGCCGGCGCCATCAACATCGTTACCGGACGCACGGCGGAGCTTGCCGGCGTGCTGGCCAAGCATGACGACGTCGACGGGCTCTGGCTGTTCGCCGACGCCGACACCTGCGCCAAGGCGGAAGCCGACTCCGTCGGCAACCTCAAGCGCGTCTGGAGCGGCAACGGCCGCAGCCTCGACTGGGCCTCGGAAGAAGCCGCCGATGACGCCTTGCTGCGCCGCGCCATCGAGGTGAAGAATGTCTGGGTGCCTTACGGCGACTGATGTTTGCACTTGGTGATCGCGTTCGGGCTTGACGCCCGGACGCATGTTCTTTAACGAGAAAAAACATCTTTATCAGTGAACTGGCACAGGCCGCACGATCGCGCCTGACTGGCACATGACGCCTTCGCCGGCCGCCGATAAAGGCAGTTGACCCAAGCAGGCGAGGAAAAGATATGGCGGATCTGGCAGGCAAGGTCGTTGTCATCACGGCAGCGGCGCAAGGCATCGGCAAGGCAAGCGCGCTGGCCTTCGCCAAGGCCGGCGCCACCGTCCATGCCACCGACATCAACGAGACGCTGCTGGCGGAACTCGCCAAGACCTCCGGCATCAAGACGCGCAGGGTCGACGTCCTCAATGACGAGGCGGTCAACTCGGCCTTCGCCGAGATCGGCCGTGTCGACGTGCTGTTCAACTGCGCCGGTTTCGTCCATTCCGGCTCGATCCTCGAGATGAAGGATGGCGACCTCGATTTCGCGCTCAACCTCAACGTTCGCGCCATGGTCCGCACCATCCGCGCCGTGTTGCCGGGCATGCTGGAGCGCGGCGACGGATCGATCATCAACATGGCCTCGCTGGCGAGCTCGACCAAGGGTGTACCGAACCGCTTCGTCTATGGCCTGAGCAAAGCCGCGGTCATCGGCCTGACCAAGGCGGTCGCGGCCGACTATGTCGGCAAGGGCATACGCTGCAACGCCATCTGCCCCGGCACGGTCGAGAGCCCTTCGCTGGAGGACCGCATGCACGCGCAGGGCGACTACGAAGCCGCGCGTGCCGCCTTCATCGCCCGCCAGCCGATGGGCCGGCTCGGCACGCCGGAAGAGATTGCCGATCTCGCCGTCTACCTGGGCGGCGCCACCTACACATCGGGGCAGGCCTACAATATCGACGGCGGCTGGTCGATCTGAGCGCTGCCCGGAGACAATCGCGGGCACCGGGCGATCGGGTTTGGCGAAGGATCGGGAAGTCTGAAAATCCCGCTCGCCGGCTGTCAAAACAGGCTGCCTGCGCTTGTCGTGAAGCAGGCCGGTGGCTAGGGTCCGCCCGGTTCCGAAAGGGCTGATGCCTCGGCGGAGAGTTTGTAGAACGGCCGCGAGGCCGCAATCAGGAGAAGATGCATGAAACTGCTGCGCTATGGCGAGGTGGGAAGCGAACGTCCCGGCCTGCTCGATGCGGATGGAACGATCCGCGATCTCTCCGCCCATGTCGCCGATATCGCCGGCACCACGCTTCATCCGGCCTCGCTCGACATGCTGTCGAAGCTCGATGCGAAGTCGCTGCCGGCGGTTTCCGGCAAGCCTCGGCTCGGCGCCTGCGTGGCCGGTACCGGCAAGTTCATCTGCATCGGCCTCAACTATTCCGACCATGCCGCCGAAACCGGCGCCACCGTGCCGCCGGAGCCGATCATCTTCATGAAGGCAAGCTCGGCCATCGTCGGCCCCGACGATGACGTGCTGATCCCGCGCGGCTCGGAGAAGACCGACTGGGAAGTCGAGCTCGGCGTGGTCATCGGCAAGACCGCGAAGTATGTCAGCGAAGCCGATGCGCTCGACTACGTCGCCGGTTACTGCGTCTCACATGACGTGTCCGAACGCGCCTTCCAGGCCGAGCGCCAGGGCCAGTGGACCAAGGGCAAGAGCTGCGACACGTTCGGTCCGACCGGCCCGTGGCTGGTGACCAAGGACGAAGTATCCGACCCGCAGAATCTCAAAATGTGGCTGACCGTCAACGGCAAGACGATGCAGAACGGCTCGACCAAGACCATGGTCTACGGCGTCGCCTATCTCGTCTCCTACCTCAGCCAGTTCATGTCGCTGCACCCCGGCGACATTATTTCGACGGGCACCCCGCCCGGCGTCGGCCTGGGCATGAAGCCGCCGGTGTTTCTCAAGGCTGGCGATGTGGTGGAGCTGGGCATCGAAGGCTTGGGGCAGCAGAAGCAGACGTTTAGGGCTGACGTTTAAGTCAGCGATCCTTGCGAAGCTTGCGCCGCCCCTCATCCGCCTGCCGGCACCTTCTCCCCGTATAGTGACGGGGAGAAGGGAAGCGCTCCAGCGTTGGCGACCCCCTCTCCCCGTTTTCACGGGGAGAGGTAAGGGTGAGGGGCAGCGCCGACCTACGCTGAAACACTACTTCAGCACCTTCCCATCAGCGCCAAACCGATAGGTCCTCGCCGGATCGGGCGTCGCATAGAGCGTGGCGCCGGGCTCCGCGTCGTAGACGCCGAAAATCCGCACGGTGATCAGCCCGGCCTTCTCGCAATCCAGATAGAGATTGGTGTCGGCGCCGAGATGCTCGGCATGGACGACCGTGCCCTTCCAGGCGCCGGATTTCGGATCGACGGTCAGATGCTCCGGCCGCACGCCGATGCTCTTGGCTGTCTCGCCGAGGCGGGCGCCGTCGACGAAATTCATCTTGGGCGAGCCGATGAAGCCGGCGACGAACTCGTTTGCCGGCGAATTGTAGAGCTCCATCGGGCCGCCGATCTGCTCGATTTTTCCCGCGTTGAGCACGACGATCTTGTCAGCCAGCGTCATCGCCTCGACCTGGTCGTGGGTGACGTAGATCATCGTCGCCTTGAGGCGGCGGTGCAACTGCGCGATTTCCAGCCGCGTGTTGACGCGCAACGCGGCATCGAGGTTCGACAGCGGCTCGTCGAACAGGAACAGTTTCGGCTCGCGCACCACGGCGCGGCCGATGGCGACGCGCTGGCGCTGGCCGCCGGAGAGCTCCGCCGGCCGCCTTTCCAGGTACGGTTCCAGCGACAGCATGGACGAGGCGATGCCGATGCGGCGGTCGATCTCCGCCGCAGGGGTGCTCGCCTGCTTGAGGCCGAGGCCCATATTGTTTTTCACCGTCAGATGCGGATAGAGCGCATAGGTCTGGAACACCATGGCGATGCCGCGTTTCGCCGGCGGCGTGACCGAGACGTCCTCGCCATCGATCAGCACCCGGCCCGAGGTCGAATCCTCCAGCCCGGCGATGACCCGCAGCAAGGTCGACTTGCCGCAACCCGAAGGGCCGACAAAGACGACGAACTCGCCATCCGTCACTTCGAGGTCGATGCCCTTCAGCACCTCGACCGGCCCAAAGGCCTTTTTTACATTCTCGATTTTTAGCGAGCCCACGGCTTCTTCCTGTCGTTAGAGTTTGACGGCTGCGCCGCTGCGAACGCTCTCGTCGGCCGCAAGGCAGACGGCGAGCGACCGCACCGCATCGTCCATGTGGCGGGTCAGGTCCAGGTCCTCGCGGATTGCCTTGAGGACAAAAGCCTGTTCGAGATCACACAAGTCCTGATGGCCGGGTTCGCCTTCCATCGACAGCATCTCGTCCGGCTTTAGGAACTTGCCGTCCGCGCCGGTCGCGGCGCTGTGCAGGCGGATGGTCGAGGTCTTGGTATGGGTGTCGATGTCGTCGGACTTCACGCCCTCCTTCATGACGATCGACACGCAGCCCTTGGGCGACATGACGTCCTTCACGAAGAAGGCCGTTTCCGAAATCATCGGGCCCCAGCCGGCCTCGTACCAGCCGACCGAACCGTCATCGAACAGCACCTGCAGATGGCCGTAATTGTACATGGAGGGCGCGACCTCGTCGGTCAGCCGCACGCCCATGCCGCGCACCTCGACCGGCTTGGCGTCGGTGATCTGCAGCATGACGTCGAGATAGTGCACGCCGCAATCGACGATCGGCGAGGTCGTCTGCATCAACTGCTTGTGCGTCTCCCAGGTCGGCCCTGAGGATTGCTGGTTGAGGTTCATGCGGAACACGTAGGGGCCGCCGAGCTTGCGCGCCTCGGCGATCAGCCTGATCCAGGACGGGTGATGGCGCAGGATATAGCCGATCACCAGTTTTTTGCCGTTGGCCTTGGCGGCGGCAACGACGCGCTTGGCGTCGGCCACCGTCGTTGCCAGCGGCTTCTCGACGAAGACATGGCAGCCGGCCTCGAACGCCTTCACCGCATAGTCGGCATGGCTGTCGGAATAGGTGGCGATGCAGGCGACATCCGGTTTTTCCTCGCGCAACGCGTCGTCGAACGAGCGTCTGATGCCATAGCCGGACAGCCCCTCCGGCAACGGCACGTCGGAACGGTTGATCAGCGCGGCGATCTCAAAGCCTGGATTGGTGTGATAGGCCAGCGCGTGACTGCGCCCCATATTGCCGAGCCCGGCGACGACGACACGAAGGGGTCTTTCTGAACTCACTTGACGGCTCCGGAAGTAATGCCGCGGATCAGCTGCCGCGAGAAGATGACGTAGAGGATCAGCACCGGCAGGATCGCCAGCGAAAGCGCGGCCAGGATGGCGTTCCAGTTGGTGACGAACTGGCCGAGGAAAAGCTGGGCGCCGAGCGTCACCGTCTTGGTCTCTTCGGACGGCGCCAGGATCAGCGGGAACCACAGGTCGTTCCAGATCGGGATCATGGTGAAGACGGCGACCGTCGCCATTGACGGCCGCACCAGCGGCACCACCAGGCGGAAGAAGATGGTGTACTCCGACAGGCCGTCGATGCGGCCGGCATTCTTCAGATCGTCGGACACCTGCTTCATGAATTCGGACAGGATGAAGACGGCCAGCGGCAGGCCCTGCGCGGTGTAGACCAGGATCAGCGCCGTCAGCGTGTTGACCAGCCCGCTCGCCACCATCAATTGCAGGATGGCGACGGTGGCCAGCCGGATCGGGATCATGATGCCGAGCGCCAGGTAAAGCCCCATCAGCGTGTTGCCGCGAAAGCGGTATTCCGACAGCGCGAACGCCGACATGGCGCCGAACAGCAGCACGAAGAACAGCGAGCCGACGGTGACGACGAGACTGTTCTGGAAATAATGGATGAAATCGCCCTGGCCGATCACCGTGGTGTAGCCGATCAGGTCGAAGGTTTTCGGCGTCGGCGGCGTCAGCGGCGCGCCGAAGATGCCGGCGCGCGACTTGAACGAATTCATGATGACCAGAACCACCGGGAAAAGCGCGATCACCGTGTAGGTCAAGAGGATCGCGTGGGCGCCGATGGTGCGGGGGAGTGAACGGGTGGCGATGCTCATCTCTTGCCCCTCAGAACTGGTAGCGACGCAGGCGCGTCTGGATGAGGAAGAGGTAGACGCAGACACCCCCGAGGATGATCAGGAACATGATCGTGGCGATGGTCGCGCCCATGTTGGGGTCGCCGACCTGCAGCTGGAAGCCGAAGAAGGCGCGGTAGAGGAAGGTGCCGAGAATATCGGTCGAATAGTTCGGCCCGGCGAGCGCGCCTTGCGCGGTGTAGATCAGGTCGAAGGCGTTGAAATTGCCGACGAAGGTGAGGATCGAAATGATGCCGATCGACGGCAGGATCAGCGGCAGCTTGATCTTCCAGAACTGCGACAGTCCGGTGATGCCATCGCATTCAGCCGCCTCGATCACCTCGTCGGGGATCGACAGCAGGGCGGCATAGATCAGCATCATCGGGATGCCGATGAACTGCCATACCGACACCAGGCTGAGCGCGGTCAGCGCGTATTGCTCCTTGCCGAGCCACGGCGTGAACAGGCTTTTCAGGCCGACGAAATCGAGCAGATGCGGCGCCACGCCCCACAGCGGCGACAGGATCAGCTTCCAGGCGAAGCCGACGATGACGAAGGACAGAATGGTCGGCACGAAGATCGCCGTGCGGTAGAAGGCCGAGAACCGAAGCTTCGGGCTGGACAGGAGGGCGGCCAAAAGCACGCCGACCGGGTTCTGCACCAGCATGTGGATGATGAAGAACCAGACATTGTTCCTGAGCGCATTCCAGAAATTGACCGACCAGTTGGGGTCGCCGAACAGGGTGCGGAAATTGTCCAGGCCGACGAAGACCTGGGACTGGTCAACGTTGCGGAACAGCGAGAGCTGCAGCGTGCCGGCCAGCGGCAGGATCATGATCGCCGTATAGACGAGCACCGCCGGCGCCAGGAAGACGGCGATATGCCAGCGGAACGGTCTTTTCGGTCGTGTTTGTGCGGCCATGAGTTCGGTCCCCGCCGTCTCTCGGTTCCAGACGATGTGATGCTAGATGATGCCTCGATGCATGGCCCAGACATCCTTGCCCTGTGCGGCAAGAACAAAGGCCTGCGACTGATCAGCCAGCCTTCCCCATAGCAGCAAGGGTAAGGCCGCGAGGCGGTGCCGACAATCGCAATCTGAATGAGCTCTGTCTAAAGAACCAGGTAATCCGGAACCGGCCGGGCATGCGCCCAGCCGGCTCCGTTGCCTGAGCTCTTATTTCGCTGGCTTATACCAGCTGTCGAGGCCGGTCTGCAGCTTCTTGGCCGCGGCTTCGGGCGTATCGGTGCCGTTGATGACGTTGGCCGATTCAACCCAGGTCTCGTTTTCGAGGTTCGGCGTGCCGCGCGACAGGATCTGGTAGGTCGAGCGGATCGTCGACTTGCACTTGCCGCGCCAGGAGACGAATTCCTGCGCCAGCGGGTCCGCCATCTTCACCGGCGAGGAGTTCAGGCTGAAGAAGCCCGGCAGCGCGTTGGCGTAGATGGTGGCGAAATCAGGCGAAGCCACCCAGGACAGGAAGGTCTTGGCCGCGTCGGCATGCTTGGAGGCTGCGTTCAGGCCCATGCCGATGTCGGTATGGTCCGAGATGTAGCAGGTGTCGCCGGCCTTCTCGACCGGCGGCGGGAAGGCGCCCATCTTGAACTGGGCCTGGGTGTTGAACAGGCCGATTTCCCACGAGCCGGCGGGGTAGATGGCGGCGCGGCCGAGCGTGAACAGGTTCTGGCTGTCCGGATAGGTCTGAGCCTCGAAGCCGTCGCCCAGATAAGGCTTCCACTTGGCCAGTTCCTCATAGGGAGCGACCCAGTCCTTGTCGGTCAGCTTCTGATCGCCCTTGATCAGTGCCGCGCGGCCGTCCTCGCCCTTCCAGTAGTTGGGGCCGATGTTCTGGTAGCCCATGGTCGCGGCTTCCCAGAGGTCCTTGGTGCCCATCGCCATCGGGATGTAGGTGCCGTCGGCCTTGATCTTGTCGAGCGCGGCGAAGAATTCGTCGCGGGTCTGCGGCACCTTGATGCCGAGTTTGTCGAAGGCGTCCTTGTTGTAGATGAAGCCATGGATGACGGAGGCCATCGGTACGCAGAAGCTAGCCTTGCCGTCATCGGTCTGCCAAGCGGACTTGGCGACGGGCGAGAAGTTTTCCATGCCGGGCAGCGCCGAGAGATCGGCAAGGTTGCCCTTCTTGAACAGTTCGAGCGACTTGTCGAACGGGCGGCAGGTGATCAGGTCGCCCGCCGAACCGGCAGCGAGCTTGGCGCCGAGCGCGGCATCATATTCCGTCGGAGCCGATGGTGCGAACACCACCTTGATGCCGGGGTTCTTGGCTTCGAAGGCCGGGATCAGCTTGTCCTTCCAGATGGCGAGGTCGTCGCCGCGCCAGCTTTCGATGTTGAGCGTTACGTCCTCGGCGTGAGCCAGCCCGGCCGAGCCGAGAATGCTTGTGCCCAGAAGCAGTGCCGTCAGTAGTTTCGTTGTCATGCTCAGTCTCCCTGTTGACCTTTTTCAGGTTCCGTTTTGATGAGAACAGAGGCGTTGCGCCCCTTGCTCCCCTCGATTGCCGAAAGGGCCGGCCGCAGCTTCTGGCCGGTCCCTTCCAACAGTTTCTCGGCCGCGTCGGCGCTGTCGGCGCCGGCGGCAAGCAAAATGGCGGTCTTGACCGCGCCGCCGCTCTTTTCGAGCAGGCTGGCGGCCTCTTCCTGGCCGCGGCCGCTGACGGCGGCGACGATGCGCGCCGCCCGGTCGCGCAGCTTCATGTTGTCGGCCATGAGGTTGACCATGTAGCCGTCATGAACATGACCAAGATGAATGGCGGTCAGCGTCGACAGCATGTTGAGCGCGATCTTCTGCGCCGTGCCGGCACCCATGCGGGTCGAGCCGGCAATGACTTCCGGCGGGGTTTCGAGCAGGATGGCGGTGTCGGCCTGCCGCAGCAGAGCCGAACCCCTGTTGTTGGCAATGCCGATGGTGACGGCACCCCGTCGCCGCGCATCCTCGATGGCGCGCACCGCGTAGGGGGTCGTGCCGCTGGCGGAAAGTGCGATAAGGCAATCGCCCGCGCCGATGCCGGCATTGGCGACCGCGGTCGAGGCCTCCTCCGTATCATCCTCGGGCCCGCCGGCCAGTGTCTTGAATGCTTCGTCGCCGCCGGCGATCAGGATGGCAATGCGGTCGCGCTGGATGCCGAACGTGCCCGGCAGTTCCAGCGCGTCGGCCAGCGCCATCAGGCCGGAGCTGCCGGCCGCGGCGTAGGCAAGCTTGCCGCCACTCCCCAGGCAGCCGGCAATGATCTCGGCTGCCCTGGCGATGGAAGGAATGGCGTTGCGGACCGCTTTCGCGGCCTCGACCTGCGCATCGGCCAGCGAGCCGAGGATCGCTTCGGGCGCCTGGATATCCAGCCCCTCGGCATTCCCATGCAGCGCTTCGGTGCGCATTTCGGCCATCCCAGTTCCTCCAATCCACAAAACAATACCAAAAAAATACCACTTGTCCACACGCATTAACGGATTCGCGGACAGGGAATCGCTGAGCCGACGAATTACGCAAGTTTTTCAATAAAATACGGCTTAATCTTTTTGAAACGGAAATTAACTCTTGGCTATTGGTATTTTATTGGTATTATCCGCCCGGAGGAGAAATCGCGTGAAATTCGTGCTCGGTATCGATGGCGGCGGCACCAGCTGCAGGGCCGCCCTGGCAACAGTCGACGGCGCCGTCATCGGCCGCGCCAAAAGCGGCGCCGCCAACATCCGCACCGACCTCACCGGCGCCCGCTCGAACATCGTCGATGCGGCGCGGCAGGCCTTCATCGCCGCCGGTCAGGATCCGGACCTGATCCCGCAAACACCCGCCATTCTCGGCCTTGCCGGCGCCAATGTCGGAACCTACCGGCAGCAGCTCGAAGCGATCCTGCCGTTCAGCACCAGCCGCGTCGAGGCCGATGCCGAGATCGCGCTCGAAGGCGCGGTCGGTTCTGGTGACGGCGCGATGGCGATCCTGGGCACCGGCACTGCCTATATGGCACGCAAGAATGGCAAATCGCGCGCCATCGGTGGCTGGGGGTTCCAGGTCGGCGACCAGGGCAGCGGCGCCCGCATCGGCCGCGACCTGCTTGAACAGACATTGCTCGCGCATGATGGCGTGCGCCAGGCATCGCCGCTGACCGACAGCATGATGGCCGTTTTTCGCAACAATCCCGAGGACGTGGTCGAGTTCACCACCAACGCCAAACCAGGCGATTTCGGCGGCTTCGCGCCGAAAGTGTTCGAGCACGCGCAAAAAGGCGACATCGTCGCCAACTGGATCCTCGACAAGGCGGTCGCCGATGTCGAGGCATCGCTCGGCGCGCTCGACCTCGCGGCCGGCGCGCCGCTTTGCCTGCTCGGCGGGCTGGCGCCGCTCTATGCGCCGCGCCTGTCGGCGCGCTACCGCGCCCTGCTGAAGGAACCGCTCGACGATGCGCTAGGCGGTGCCGTTCAGATGGCGGCGCGTCTGTTCGCCAGGACGGAGGTCGCAAGATGAGCGATGCCGCCGACCAGATCTTCGCCGCGCTGAAGCAATCCTCGCAAAGCGGCGCGCCGCTTTACCTGCAGCTCAGGAAAAGCATCGAGGACGCCGTCAATCGCGGCCTGATCGGCCCGGGCGACGCGCTGCCGTCCGAGCGCGACATCGCCACCAAGGCCGACATTTCGCGCGTCACCGTGCGCAAGGCGGTGCAGGACCTGGTCAAGGGCGGCATATTGGTGCAGCGCCATGGCTCCGGCACTTTCGTGGCGCCGCGCATGGAACGCGTCGAGCAGTCGCTGTCGCGGCTCACCTCCTTCACCGAGGACATGGCGCGGCGCGGCATGGCGGTGCGCTCCGCCTGGCTTGATCGGGGGCTCTACGCGCCCTCGCCCGACGAGATGATGGTGCTCGGCCTGTCGTCGAACGAGCTGGTGGCGCGCGTCGCGCGCCTGCGCATCGCCAACGACACGCCGCTGGCGATCGAACGCGCCTCGCTGTCGGCCAGCGTGCTGCCCGATCCGGCCGGCATCGGTTCCTCGCTCTACGCGGCACTGGAACTGACCGGCAACCGGCCGGTGCGCGCCGTGCAGCGTATCTCCGCCGCCAATCTCGGCGAGGGCGATGCGCGCCTGCTCGAAGTGCCGCCGGGTATTGCCGGCCTGCACATCGAGCGTATTTCCTATCTGGCGAGCGGCAAGGTGATCGAATTCACCCGCTCCATCTACCGGGGCGATGCCTATGATTTCGTCGCCGAACTGCGGCTGACAGGGCCGAGCGAAGAGGGCCGACCATGATCTCCAACACCACCCATATGCAGCGCGAGATCGAGGAAATCCCGCAAGCCGTCGCCCGCCTGCTCGACGGCTCCGGCGCGGTGCTGGCCGAAGCCGGGCGCGGCATCAGGGAACGCGACCCGCATTTCGTCGTCACCGTGGCGCGTGGCTCGTCCGACCATGCCGCCACCTTCATGAAATATGCCGTCGAACTGACCGCGGGCCTTGCCGTCGCCTCGGTCGGCCCCTCCATCGCCTCGATCTATGGCCGCAAGTTGCGGCTTGACGGCTCGGCGTGTCTCGCGATCTCGCAGTCGGGCAAGAGCCCCGACATCGTCGCCATGGCCGAAACCGCACGGGCCGGCGGCGCGCTGACCATCGCCGTCACCAACACCGCCGATTCGCCGCTCGCGCGCGCCTCGGACTATGCGATCGACATCCTCGCCGGCCCCGAGCGCAGCGTCGCGGCTACCAAGACCTTCATCAACTCCGCCGTTGCCGGTCTTGCCTTGATGGCGCATTCGACCGGCGACGAAGCGCTCCTCGCGGCACTTGCCCGCCTGCCCGAGCATTTCGGCAAGGCGATCGCCTGCGGCTGGATGAGCGTGCTCTCCGAAACGATCGAGAAGCAGAAGTCGTTGTTCATTCTCGGCCGCGGCCCGTCGGCGGCGATGGCCAACGAGGCGGCGCTGAAGTTCAAGGAGACCTGCGGCATGCATGCCGAGGCCTATAGCGCGGCTGAAGTCATGCATGGCCCGCTGGCGCTGATCGGCCCCGACTTTCCGGTGCTGGCGCTGGCCGCGCGCGACGCGTCCGAGCCCTCCGTCGCCGAAGCCGCCGACAGCCTGGCGGCCAAGGGCGCGCCGGTGTTCGTCACCTCGGCACTCGCCAATCGCGCCACGCGCCTGCCGCATGTCGCCACCGGTCATCCGCTGACCGATCCGCTGACGCTGATCGTCTCCTTCTACATGTTCGTCGAGGCCTTTGCCCGCCATCGTGGCCTCGACCCGGACGCGCCGCGCAACCTTCGCAAGGTGACGGAGACCGTATGAGCGACCGTTTTGCCCTGACCGGCGCCCGCATTTTCGACGGCGACGACTGGCATGAAGGTGCCGCCCTTGTCGTGCGTGACGGCCTTGTCGAAGCCATGCTGCCGCTAGGCGCACTTCCCGGGGATATCCGTGCCATCGACACCGGCGGCGGCATGCTGGTGCCGGGCTTCGTCGATATCCAGGTCAATGGCGGCGGCGGGGTGATGCTCAACGACCATCCCGACGTCGCCTCGATCGAAACCATCTGCCGCGCGCACGCCCCGTTCGGCACGACGGCACTGCTGCCGACGCTGATCACCGACACGCCCGCGATCACCGCTGCAGCCATCGCCGCCGGCGAAGCCGCGGCGCTGCAAAAGGTGCCGGGCTTCCTCGGCCTGCATCTGGAAGGGCCGCACCTGTCGATCGCCCGCAAGGGCGCGCATGATCCGGCGCTAATCCGGCCGATGACGGACGCCGACCAGGTCATGTTGATGGCGGCGCGCCGGAAGCTGCCGGTGCTGCTCACCACGATCGCGCCGGAATCCGTCGACCCGGCCCGCGTCACGGCCCTGGCCAAGGCCGGAATCGTCGTCAGCCTCGGCCATTCGGACACGGGCCACGCCACGGCAAAAGCCTTCGCCGAGGCCGGCGCCAGTGTCGTCACCCATCTGTTCAACGCGATGAGCCAGATCGGCAATCGCGAGCCCGGGCTGGCGGGAGCCGCCCTCGACATCGGCACCTTGTCCGCCGGCCTGATCGCCGACGGCATTCATGTCCATCCGGCGACGATCAGGATCGCTCTCGATGCCAAGCAGGGGCCGGGCAGGATCGTGCTGGTCACCGACGCGATGGCGACGATCGGCACCGACATGACGTCGTTCACCCTCAATGGCCGCACCATCTACCGCAAGGATGGGAGCCTGCGGCTTGCCGACGGCACGCTGGCCGGCGCCGACCTCGACATGATCTCGGCTATCCGGTTCATGCACCGCACCGTCGGACTCGAGCTATCCGAAGCCTTGCGCATGGCTTCGCTCTATCCGGCGCAGGCGATCGGCCAGTCGCACCGGCTTGGCCGCTTTGCCAATGGCACGGCGGCGGACATCGTTGCGCTGTCGGACGATCTTGGCATAGGAAGCGTCTGGATCGGCGGCGACAAGGTGTTCGAGGCTGCCGCTTCCCGCTGAGCGAGAGGGCATGCAGACAATCGATTGTGTCGTCGCCGGAGCAGGCGTCGTCGGCCTTGCCGTCGCCAGGGCGCTTGCCTTGTCGGGCCGCGAGGTGGTGGTGATCGAAAAGGCCGACGCGATCGGCACCGTCACCAGTTCACGCAATTCGGAAGTGATCCATGCCGGGCTCTATTATGCGCCCGGCAGCCTGAAGGCCCGGCTCTGCCTCGAAGGCCGCCGGCTTCTCTACGCCTACTGCGCCGAACACAATATCGGCCATCGCCGCGCCGGCAAGCTGATCGTCGCCAGCGAGCCAGGCCAGGCGGACGGGCTGCGGGCGATCGCGGCCAATGCCAGGCGCTGCGGGGTCGACGATCTTGAGTTTTTGACGCGCGGCGAGGCCGAGCGCCTGGAACCGGCGCTGAGCTGCGCCTCCGCGCTGCTGTCGCCGTCGACCGGCATCATAGACAGCCATGCGCTGATGCTGTCGCTGCGCGGCGACGCCGAGGCATCAGGCGCATCCCTGGCTTTCCTCACTTGCGTTGCCGGCGCGACGACCGAAGCCGGCCGGATCCGGATCGACACGCGCGATGCCAATGGCGAGACCTTCGCCTTGGAGGCCGGCGCTTTCATCAACGCAGCGGGCCTCGATGCGCAGGCGGTGGCCGGCCGGATCGAGGGTTTTCCAAGGGACCTCATCCCCCGGCAGTGGCTGGCGCGCGGCAATTACTTCGCGCTTCCCGGGCAGTCGCCCTTTTCGCGGCTGATCTATCCGGTTCCGGTCGAGGGCGGTCTCGGCGTCCATCTGACGCTCGACCTTGCCGGCAATGCGCGCTTTGGTCCCGACGTCGAATGGACCGACAGCGTGGATTACACGGTCGACCCCGGCCGAAGCGCTGTCTTCTACGAGGCGATCCGCAGCTATTGGCCCGACCTTGCCGATCATGCCCTGCAGCCGGCCTATGCCGGCATCAGGCCGAAGCTGTCCGGCCCGGGCCAGGCTTCAGCCGATTTCATGATCCAGGGTCCAGCCGATCATGGCGCGGGCCGGATCGTCAATCTGTTCGGCATCGAGAGCCCCGGCCTGACGGCGAGCCTGGCGATCGCCGACCATGTCGTCGAACTCTTGTACACAAGCTGAACCGGCGTCCTCGCCGGGGCGGGGTTTCTGCCTAGCCGGCCTCGGCGGAGGCATAGAGATCCTTGTAGCTGTCGCGAAGCAAGTTCTTCTGTACCTTGCCCATCGTGTTGCGCGGCAGTTCGTCGACGAAGATCACCCGTTTCGGGTGCTTGTACTTCGCCATGCGGCCGGCGATGGCGTCGAGGATTTCGGCCGCGGTGATACGCGAAGCGGGCGAGCGCACGATGACAGCGGTGACGCCTTCGCCGAAGTCCGGATGGGCAAGGCCGATGACGGCGCTTTCCAGGACGCCGTCGAGCGCGTCTATCTCGCTTTCGAGCTCCTTCGGATAGACGTTGTAACCGCCTGAGATGATCAGGTCCTTGCCGCGTCCGACAATATGGACATAGCCGTCGGCATCGATCGTGCCGAGATCGCCAGTGATGAAGAAGCCGTCGGCGCGAAATTCCGCCCTGGTCTTTTCCGGCATGCGCCAGTAGCCGCCGAACACGTTCGGCCCCTTGACCTCGATCATGCCGACCTCGCCCTGGGCAAGCGGCTTGCCGGTGTCGGGATCGGCGATGCGCAGCGACACGCCGGGCAAGGGGAAGCCGACCGTGCCGGCGCGCCGCTCGCCCTCATAGGGATTGGAGGTGTTCATGTTGGTCTCGGTCATGCCGTAGCGCTCGAGGATGGCGTGGCCGGTACGCTCGCGCCATGCCTTGTGCGTTTCGGCCAGCAACGGCGCAGAACCGGATACGAACAGGCGGATGGTCTTCGCAGCCTCGCGATCCAGCCCCTCCTGCTGCAACAGCCTGGTATAGAAGGTCGGCACGCCCATCAGGGCGGTGGCGCGCGGCAGCAGCGAGACGACGCGGCCGGCGTCGAATTTCTGCTCAAACAGCATCGAGGCGCCGGCCATCAGGACGACATTGGTGGCGACGAACAGGCCGTGCGTATGGAAGATCGGCAGCGCGTGGATCAGCACGTCATCCCCGGTGAAGCGCCATTGCTCGACCAGGACCCGGGCATTCGAGGCGAGATTCTCGTGGCTGAGCATGGCGCCTTTCGAGCGGCCGGTCGTTCCCGACGTGTAGAGGATCGCCGCAAGGTCGTCCGCGCCGCGCTCGACATCATGGAAATCGGAGGACTGCCGCGATGCCTGGTCCGCAAGGGATCCCTCGCCATTGCGGTCGAGCGTGACCACGACGGCACCGGACGGCTCGACCATCCCACGGATATCCGCCGACCGCGCCGGATCGCAGACAATCACCCGGGGTGCCGCATCGTCGAAGAAATAGCCGAGCTCGGCCAGCGTATAGGCGGTGTTGAGTGGCAGGAAGACGGCGCCGGCGCGCACGCAGGCGAGATAGAGCAAAACCATCTCCGGGCTCTTCTCGACCTGCACGGCAACCCGGTCGCCGGGCGCGACATCCATTTGCAGCAGCGCATGCGCGAGCTGCGCCGATCGCGCCAGCATGTCGCCATAGGTGAGCGTGCGGCCATCATCGGTTTCCATCAACGGATGCCCAGGCGAGGGCATCCGGGACCGGAATGCATCGAACAGATGATTGCTCATGAAATCTTCCTGGAGTGACGCAATTGTGGGTGACGGCAATGTCGACGCCGGCCGCGGGTCGGCACGCGGCGAAGCGTTCGCGTTTCCCGGCCCGGCCGTCAAGGCCGCAAACGGCTGCCCGGCGTCTACCGAAAAGATTCGAGAGATGGGACAGCGGAGCGCGACGGTCAGACAGCCGTCAACGCTGGGCGCGCTGACCCGGACCGGCGGCGGCCTTTGGCGTCTCGCCTTGCTTGAAGCGTTCCATGCACATGGCGGCGGTCAGCTGGTAGTGATCGATCAGGGCCTGGACGGCGCCGTCCGCATTTCCGTCCAGCGCATTTTCAGCAATGAGCCGGTGTTCGGCGAAATCGTCGCGCTGGACGCTCTCGCCGTCATTGGCCATCTGGCGATAGCGGTAGGCGTGATCGGAAAGCTGGTCGCAGAAGCCCACCAGCCAGTGCGACCGGCAGGCCGAGATCAGCACCCGGTGGAAGGTGCGGTGCAATTTCTCCCAGTCCGGATTGAGCGACGAGCTGCTTTGCGGCAAAAGACGTGAGGCACGCCCCAGGCGATGCAGCGCCAGCACCAATTGTTCTTCCCATTCGGCGGTGCGGTGGGCAATGGATTCGCGCAGCGCCCGCTCCTCGAGCCAGCAACGGGTGCGCGTCAGCTCCTCGAGTTCGGCCGCAGTGACCGGCATGATGAAGAAGCCGCGCTGGTCATGGCGGCCGAGGAGACCTTCGGAGGCAAGGCGATTGAGGGCTTCACGAACCGGAGAGGCGCCGGCGCCATACTTGGAAACGACCCACTCGACGCGCAGCTTGCTTTCGGTTTCCAGGGCGCCGGCGAGAAGATCATCACGCAATTGATGATAGACCGTGCTGGCAAGCGTACTCTTGGCTCCGGGCCCGTCGTCGTTCAGATTGGCAACTCCGTATGTCAAAAGCGACTCCTTGTCCCCAACTGTCGTCTTGGGCAATTCGAGTCCGAAAATTCCCCTTCTGTACCAGTACCATACAGCGCCACGCTCCAGCCGCTCAAGCAGAAGATCGCGCTATTGTACTTTAGAACAAAGAAATATACCCAATCCGCACGCCGATCGCGGGAATTCGAATATCTCTACAACCAGTGGAAACTTAACGTGTTTTGTATGCACGCACAAACATCTGTTTCTCCTGTGCCCGTGCGAGCATCTTTTCTGTCGCGCGCAAAGACAAGGAACAACGCGCCGAATCAGGCCTCCCGGGCGGCCTGATTCGGGCGTGCCTACGCTGAAGGGTGGTGATCGCACAAAGCCGGCGTGTTGGAATTGAAGCCGGATGACCGCGCTGTGTTAGCCGGCAGCCTTGTCGGCCGCGGTCCTGATCGCTTCGATATTGGCGCGGTAAGCCTCGACGCTGCCGCCCTTGAAGATGGCAGCACCCGCCACCAGCACGTCGGCGCCGGCCGATGTGACCAACGGGGCTGTTTCCGGCGAGACCCCGCCGTCGATCTCGATGCGGATCGGCCGGTCGCCGATCAGTGCCTTGACCCTTCTCACCTTGTCGATGATCCCCGGGATGAAGGCCTGGCCGCCGAAGCCCGGATTGACGGTCATGATCAGGATCAGATCGAGCCGGTCGAGCACATATTCGATCATTGTTTCGGGCGTCGCCGGATTGAGCGAGACGCCGGCCTTCTTGCCGAGGTTCCTGATGGTCTGCAGCGAGCGGTCGAGATGCGGCCCGGCCTCGGCATGCACCGTCATGCCGTCGCAGCCGGCCTCGGCGAAGGCGGCGAGGTAGGGATCGGCGGCGG
>NZ_RZSJ01000069.1:0-16573 GCF_003998025.1 Mesorhizobium sp. M8A.F.Ca.ET.021.01.1.1 | reverse complement strand
GTCGAGATTGGCGTTGATGTGATCGATGACAGGTTGCATGGCGCTCTGTTTTTCGGCAAAGGCGTGCGAGCCGAACACATCGTCATAAAGCGCCATCGCGGCCTCGTAGGCGATGGCCGAAGCAGCACCTGGCGAAGCGGCCCCCTTGATGAGACGCAGGCTGCAATCGGCGAGATGGTCGATCGTCGCCGGCTGCAGCCGAAAGACCGGCCCCGACACGTCGAGGATCGATTTGTGGATGCGCAACGCCTCCTCGCCGTTCATCGAGATCCAGAAATATTCCCACCGCTCGTCCTTGGCCAGCCAGTAGCGGTGGTTGTGCGGCACCAGCACCAGAAGCGTGTCGTTCGTCTGCAGGCGGTAGTCGCGGTTCTCGTAGCGCAGCCGGCCGGTGCCGCTGATCGTGTGCTGGAGCACGGTGAACGGCGTCTGGCCGCGCTTGCGCCCATCCCAGTCATAGGTCACGTCCTCGCGTAACTCATAGCCTGTGCTCGTCGGCATGGCATGCAGGCGCTGGCGGCCGCGCGGCAGCGAGACCGTCCGCATCGATTGTCCGTTGGCGATCAAATCACGCAGCACAAAATTACCCCTGAAAGCATAATCCTTCTCTGGCCGTGACCGCGAATAAGCGCATAATCCCGCCTCGAAGAACGCGAACAACCCGCGATCGAGGAGCGGGCGGGAGGAAAGAAAGCCGGATTCCGGCTTGAATGGCATGCACACCAAGGCGTGTGGCCATTTTCCTCCCTTGCTGCTCCTTGCCTAGCATTCGATTGGATCGAGGTGAAGGTGATGAGTTTCAAAATCGCTATTATCGGCGCCGGCAGCGTCGGTTTCACCAAGAAGCTGTTCACCGACATTCTGTGCGTGCCGGAATTCAAGGACATTGAATTCGCCCTGACCGACGTCAGCGAGCACAATCTGGGGATGATCAAGGCGATCCTCGACAGGATCGTCGAGGCGAACGGATTGCCGACCAGGGTGACCGCGACAACAGACCGCCGCAAGGCAATCGAGGGCGCGCGCTATATCATCAGCTGCGTGCGGGTCGGCGGCCTCGAAGCCTATGCCGACGATATCCGCATTCCCCTGAAATACGGCATCGACCAGTGCGTCGGCGACACGATCTGCGCCGGCGGCATCCTGTACGGCCAGCGCAACATTCCGGTGATCCTGGATTTCTGCCGGGATATTCGCGAGGTTGCCGAGACGAACGCGAAATTCCTCAACTACGCCAACCCGATGGCGATGAACACCTGGGCGGCGATCGAATACGGCAAGGTTGACACGGTTGGGCTCTGCCACGGCGTCCAGCACGGCGCCGAACAGATCGCCGAGGTGCTGGGCGCGAAATCGCCTGGGGAACTCGACTATGTCTGTTCCGGCATCAACCACCAGACCTGGTTCATCGAGCTCAGGCTAAACGGGCGTGAAATCGGCAAGGACGAACTGGTCGCCGCCTTCGAGGCGCACCCGGTCTATTCCCGGCAGGAAAAGCTGCGCATCGATGTGCTGAAGCGCTTCGGCGTCTATTCCACCGAAAGCAACGGACATCTCTCCGAATATCTGCCCTGGTACCGCAAGCGTCCCGACGAGATCACCCGCTGGATCGACATGTCGGACTGGATCCACGGCGAGACCGGCGGCTACCTCCGTTATTCCACGGAAACCCGCAACTGGTTCGAGACCGAATATCCGCAGTTCCTCGAAGCGGCGTCGAAGCCGATCGATCCGCAAAAGCGCTCCAACGAGCATGCCAGCCACATATTGGAGGCGCTGGAGACCAACCGCGTCTATCGTGGCCACTTCAACGTCAAGAACGACGGCGTGATCACCAATCTGCCACGCGACGCCATCATCGAGTCGCCCGGCTTCGTCGACCGCTTCGGCATCAACATGGCCGCCGGCATCACGCTGCCGGAAGCCTGTGCCGCCACTTGCATGGCCTCGATCAACGTCCAGCGCATGTCGGTCCATGCCGCCATATCTGGCGACATCGATCTTCTGAAGCTTGCCGTGCTGCACGATCCGCTGGTCGGCGCCGTGTCGACGCCCGAGGAGGTTTGGCAGATGGTCGACGAAATGGTCGTCGCCCAGGCGCAATGGCTGCCGCAATATGCCCATGCGGTTCCGGCGGCCAAGGAGCGACTGTCGAAATCCGCGGTCAAGACCCGCGAATGGGCGGGTGCCGCGCGGCGAAGCGTGCGCTCGATCGAGGAATTGCGCGCCGAAAAGGCCGCGCTGAAACAGGCCGGCTGAAAACCGGGCGCGCCAGTGGATCCAGGGAGGCAGGTCCACCGCAGTCAGGCGTGCGGGAGCAATTCCAGGAGAAGGGTGAATCTCCGTCCGGAATTGCTTCGAGGCCTAACAGGACGAGCAGCAGCAGACGTCTGAACACGAGGGAGGAGACCATGAGGAACCTACGCAGCATTGGCATTGCCGCTGGACTGGCGCTGAGCGTCTCCGTTCCGGCGCTCAGCGCTTTCGCTTCCGAACCGACCGTGCCGCCGGTCCCGGCGACGTTTCCGGCCGAGGGCAAGATCAAATACGTGGCGCGCGACTCCGTCCTGGAGTTCAAGGCGCTGCCCGAGTATCACGAGCCCGGCTGGGTGACGGAAAAATACGTCAAGGCCGGCAAGCTGCCGCCGGTGAAAGACCGGCTGCCGAAAGAGCCGCTGGTCTTCAAGACCGCCAACATGCCGGACGGTATCGGCGTCTATGGCGATACGATGCGCCACGTCATCGGCGGCCGGCCGGAAGGCTGGAACTACGGCGCCGGCCAGACCCAGGGCTGGGGCGGCATCGACATCGGCCTTTCCGAGTGCCTGACGCGCACCGCACCGCTGTTCCAGGTCGAGGCGAAGGACACCGAGCCGCTGCCCAACCTCGCCAAAAGCTGGGACTGGTCGGCCGATGGTCACAAGCTGACCATGCATCTCGTCGAGGGCGCCAAATGGTCCGACGGCGTGCCATTCAACGCCGACGACGTCATGTTCTACTGGGACGACGAGGTCATGGATCCCAACGTCTCGCCGCTCAATGGCGCCACCCAGGAAACCTTTGGCGTCGGCACGACGCTCAAGAAGATCGACGACTACACCGTCGAGTGGACCTTCAAGGACGCCTTCCCGAAGCAGCACCTCTACGCAATGGCCTATGGCACGTTCTGCCCCGGTCCCGCGCACATCTTGAAGCCGCAGCACCCGAAATATTCGAAGAACACCTACGACCAGTTCAAGAACGCCTTCCCGCCGGAATATATGAACATGCCCGTCATGGGCGCCTGGGTGCCGGTCGAATATCGGGCCGACGACATCATCGTCATGCGGCGCAATCCCTACTATTGGAAGGTGGACGAGAAGGGCAACCAGCTGCCCTATCTCAACGAGCTGCATTACAAACTGTCGACCTGGGCCGACCGCGACGTTCAGGCGGTCGCCGGCGCAGGCGATTTCTCCAATCTCGAGCAGCCGGAAAATTTCGTTGCCTCCCTGAAGCGCGCGGCCGAGCCGAATGCGCCGGCGCGTCTGGCCTTCGGCCCACGGCTGATCGGCTACAATCTGCGCCTGAACTTTTCCGCCAATGGCTGGGGCAACCCCGATGAGCGCGGCCAAGCGATCCGCGAACTGAACCGCAACGAGGATTTCCGCAAGGCCGTCACCATGGCGCTTGACCGCAAGGCGCTGGGCGATTCCCTCGTCAAGGGGCCGTTCACCGCGATCTATCCAGGCGGCCTCTCCTCCGGCACCAGCTTCTACGACCGCAAATCCACCGTCTACTATCCTTTCGACCTCGAGGGCGCCAAGGCCGAACTCGCCAAGGCCGGTCTGAAGGACACAGACGGCGACGGCTTCGTCAACTTTCCAGCCGGCACCGCCGGCGGCAAGAACGTCGAAATCGTGATGCTGGTCAACAACGACTACACGACCGACAAGAGCCTCGCCGAAGGCGTGGTGGCGCAGATGGAGAAGCTTGGCCTCCGGATCGTGCTCAACGGGCTTAACGGCACGCAGCGCGATGCCACCCAATATTCAGGCCGCTTCGACTGGCTGATCCGACGCAATGAGCAGGAGCTGACCTCCGTGGTGCAGAACACCGTGCAGCTCGCTCCAGTCGGCCCCAAGACCAGCTGGGATCATCGCGCGCCGGAAAGCGGCGAGGTCGATCTGATGCCTTTCGAGAAGGACCTCGTCGACATCGTCAACAAATTCGTCTCGTCGGCGGATAACAACCAGCGCGCCAGTCTGATGCGGGACTTCCAGAAGATCTCGACCGAGCACGTCTACAATATCGGCCTGACGGAATATCCCGGCGCCTTGATCGTCAACAAGCGCTTCTCGAACATTCCGCAGGGCACGCCGATCTTCATGTTCAACTGGGCCGAGGATTCGATCATCCGCGAACGGGTCTTCGTCGCGGCCGACAAGCAGGCGAAATATGAATTGTTCCCGGAAGAGCTTCCCGGCAAGCCTGGAGACAAGGGTCCGATGTAAGATTAAAGGCCCGATGTAAGTTTACCTCCCTGACTGAGAGAAACCCGGCCGCGCCGCTGGCGCGGCCGGGACAAACCAACCCTCCGAGCGCCCCTCCAGGGGAGCGTCCGGCGAGATGAGGAAGCGGACCGTCGATGTTGCGATTCCTGCTCACGCGCATAGCGTCGGCAATACCGGTTCTCGCTATTCTGAGCCTCGTCACCTTTGCCATCATCCAGGCGCCGCCTGGCGACTACGCCGATTACATTCGCTCGCAGCTGATCAACCAGGGCGGGGCCTCCTTCGCCGAGGCCGACGCTCAAGCCCAGGCCTATCGCGTCGAACACGGCCTCGATAAGCCGCTGCCCGTCCAGTATCTCAACTGGATCGGCGGCATCGTCACCCGCGGCGATTTCGGCTACAGCCTCTATTACAACAAGCCAGTGGCCGAGGTCGTCGGCGAGCGCCTGCCGCGCACGCTGCTGCTGGCGCTGGTCTGCCATCTGCTCGCCTCGGTGCTGGGCATCACCTTCGGCATATGGGCGGCGACCCGGCAATACACCTGGATCGACTCGACGCTTTCGGCCATCTCTTTCCTCGGTATGACGGTGCCGCGCTTCCTGATGGCGCTGATCATCGTCTATCTCCTCGTCTTCCAGTTCAACGTCTCGGAGATCGGCTCATTCTTCTCGCCGCAATATGGCGGCGCGCCATGGTCGTGGGCCAAGTTCGTCGACCTGGTCAAGCATGTCTGGCCGGTGGTGGCGATCGCCACCTTCGGCGGCCTCGCCTACAATATGCGCGTCATGCGCGGCAATCTGCTCGACACGCTCAACGCGCAATATGTCGAGACAGCCAAGGCCAAGGGCCTGACCGGCAGCGCCGTCGTCATGCGCCACGCCGTGCCCAACGCACTGCACCCGCTGGTCATGTATCAGGGCGTGGTGCTGCCCTATATGCTGACCGGCGAGATCGAGACGGCGATCATCTTCGCGCTGCCGACCGTCGGTCCGGCGATCGTCGGCTCGATGGCGGTCGGCGATGTCTATGTCACCGCCACCTTCATGATGGTGCTGTCGGCGACGCTGATCGTCGGCAACATCATCGCCGACATGCTGCTGGTCCTGCTTGATCCGCGCGTGCGCCAGTTCGGGGAGGGCTAGATGCTGGCGCGCGACCCTTCACCACCACCCTTGCCGGCCGAGCGAGCCACAGTGGCACCCGCGCGCGGCAATGAGAGCTACATGGCGCTTGTCTGGCGCCGGCTGAAGCGCTCCTGGACCGGTATGGCCGGACTTTGGCTGGTCGTGCTGCTCCTGGTCATGGCCGTTTTCGCCGAATTCCTGGCGCCGATGGATCCGAAGGCGACCGATGTCGGCTTCGCCCCGCCGCAGCTGCCTTCCTTCCACGACAAGGACGGCAATTTCGTCGCGCGGCCGAGGGTCTATGCGCTGGCCGATTCGGCCGATCTCGATCCGGTCACCTTTCAGCCCATCGTCGGTCCCGACTACGACCACCCAAGGCTGCTTGGCTTCTTCGTAGAGGGCGCGCCTTACAGGCTCTTCGGGCTGATCCCGGCGAACCGGCATTTCTTTGCCTCGACGGACGGCCAGCCGGTGCATTTCCTCGGCACCGATAAATTCGGCCGCGATGTGCTGTCGCGCGCCATCCACGGCTCGCGCGTTTCGCTGATGATCGCGCTGACGGTCGTCTTCATCATCACCGTCATCGGCACCACAGTCGGCATGGTGTCAGGCTATTTCGGCGGCCGGTTCGATGTCTGGATGCAGCGCTTCGTCGAATTGGTGCTGGCCTTCCCGCAACTGCCGCTCTATCTCGCGCTGACGACGCTGATCCCGGTCACCGCGCCGACCAATGTGTTCCTCGCCTTCGTCATCATCGTCATGTCGGCGCTCGGCTGGGCACAGATGTCGCGCGAGGTGCGCGGCAAGACACTGGCGCTGGCGCGCATCGAATATGTGCGCGCCGCCATGGCGGTCGGGGCCACCGACCAGCGCATCATCCTGCAGCACATCTTCCCCAATGTGATGAGCCATGTGATCGTCGCCGTGACGCTGGCGATCCCGACGGTGGTGCTGCTGGAATCCTTCCTCGGTTTCCTCGGCTTCGCCGTCAAGCCGCCGCTGATCTCCTGGGGCCTGATGCTGCAGGACACCGCGACCTATTCGGTCATCGGCACCTATCCCTGGATCCTGTCACCGGTCGGTTTCGTGCTCGTCACCGTGTTCGCCTTCAACGCGCTGGGCGACGGCCTGCGCGACGCCGTCGATCCGTATTGAGGGGACCGGGATGACCATCGTACTCGCCGAGCCCTTCGCACCAGCCTTCCGCCTCGACCATGATGGGCGCCAGGGAGAGCCCGTCATCGACGCCCGCAACATCGAGGTCGCCTTCAAGGTCGAACACGGCGTGGTCGAAGCGGTCAAGGACATCTCGTTCCAGCTCTATCGCGGCGAGACGATCGCGATCGTCGGCGAATCCGGTTCCGGCAAGTCGGTGACGGCGCGCACCGTCATGGGCCTGCTGTCGCGGCGGGCCACCGTGTCGCCGAAATCGAGCATCTGTTACGACGGACAGGACATCCTGAAATTCCCCGAGAGCGCCCGGCGCAAGCTGCGCGGCAACCGCATCTCGATGATCTTCCAGGAGCCGATGAGCTCGCTCAACCCGATCTATACGGTCGGCAGCCAGATCGTCGAGGCGATCAGGGTGCATCGCAAGGTGAGCCGCAAGCAAGCCTGGGCGCGGGCGCTCGAACTTTTGCGGCATGTGCAGATCCCCGAACCCGAAGCGCGGCTCAAGCAATATCCCCACCAGCTCTCGGGCGGGCAGCGCCAGCGCGTGATGATCGCCATGGCGCTCGCCAACAATCCCGACGTGCTGATCGCCGACGAGCCGACGACCGCGCTCGACGTCACGGTGCAGGCCCAAATCCTCAACCTGATCCGCAATCTGCAGAAAGAGCTGCGGATGGCGGTGATCCTGATCACCCATGATCTCACCGTGGTGCGCAAGTTTTCCGACTATGTCTATGTGATGCAGCATGGCGAAATGTGCGAGCACAACGTCACCGAACGGCTGTTCGCCGATCCGCGGCATCCCTATACCCAGCGGCTGCTTGCCTCGGAGCCAAGGGGACGCCCGCAACCGTTGCCGGAGGGCTCAGGCACCATCCTCGAGGCGGATGGCGTGCGCGTCTGCTTCATGCTGCGCCATGGCACGTTTCTCAAACCGGACTGGCGTGAACTGGTCGCGGTCGACGATCTCGATCTCAAGCTTTGCCGCCACGAGACGCTGGGACTGGTCGGCGAATCCGGTTCCGGCAAGACCACCTTCGGCCAGGCGTTGCTGCGGCTGACCGACGCCAAACGCGGCGAGATCCGTTTCGACGGCCAGCCGATCCATGGCCTGTCGCGGACGCAGATGCGGCCGCTGCGCTCGCGCATGCAGATCGTCTTCCAGGACCCGTTCTCCTCGCTCAACCCGCGCATGACGATCGGCCAGATCATCGAGGAAGGGCTGATCGTCAACAGCATCGGCGCCACGTGGCGCGAGCGGGTCGAGCGGGTGCGCGAGGCGCTGGTCAGCGCCGGCATGCCGGGCGATATCCTGTCGCGGTTTCCGCATGAATTCTCCGGTGGCCAGCGCCAGCGTATCGCGATTGCGCGGGCCATCGCGCTCGAACCCGAATTCATCCTGCTCGACGAGCCGACATCGGCGCTCGACCTGTCCGTCCAGGCGCAGATCATCGATCTCTTGCGCAAGTTGCAGGACGAGCGCGGCTTGAGCTACCTGTTCATCTCGCACGACCTGAAGGTGGTGCGCGCGCTGTGCCACCGCGTCATCGTCATGCAGCACGGCAAGATCGTCGAGCAGGGACCCGTCGACGAGGTCCTCACCAATCCCAAGACCGCCTACACCGAACGGCTCGTCAGGGCCGCATTCGACGTGGCCTGAACACATGCCGGAGGTTAACGTGGCAAGACATCCCAGGATCACTTTCATCGGCGCCGGTTCGACGGTGTTCATGAAGAACATCGTCGGCGACGTGCTGCAGCGGCCGGCGCTTTCGGGCGCCACGATCGCGCTGATGGACATCAACCCGCAGCGGCTGGAAGAAAGCGCGGTCGTCGTCAACAAGCTGATCGCCACGCTTGGCGTCAAGGCGAAGGCCGAGACCTGCACGGACCAGCGCAAGGCGCTGGCGGGCGCCGATTTCGTCGTCGTCGCCTTCCAGATCGGCGGCTATGAGCCCTGCACCGTCACCGATTTCGAGGTGCCGAAGACGTACGGCCTGCGCCAGACCATCGCTGATACGCTCGGCGTTGGCGGCATCATGCGCGGCCTCAGGACCGTGCCGCATCTGTGGAAGATCTGCGAGGACATGCTCGCCGTCTGCCCGCGGGCGATCATGCTGCAATATGTCAACCCGATGGCGATCAACACCTGGGCGATATCGGAGAAATATCCCGAGATCCGGCAGGTCGGATTGTGCCACTCGGTGCAAGGCACGGCCATGGAACTGGCGCACGACCTCGACCTTCCCTACAACGAGATTCGTTACCGCTCGGCCGGTATCAACCACATGGCCTTCTATCTGAAGTTCGAGCATCGCCAGCCGGACGGATCCTACCGCGATCTTTATCCCGACCTGGTGCGCGCCTATCGCGAGGGCCGCGCGCCGAAGCCCGGCTGGAACCCGCGCTGTCCTAACAAGGTGCGCTACGAGATGCTGACCCGGCTGGGCTATTTCGTCACCGAAAGCTCGGAGCATTTCGCCGAATACACGCCCTATTTCATCAAGGACGGCCGCCCCGATCTGATCGAGAAATACGGCATTCCGCTCGATGAATATCCCAAGCGCTGCGTCGAGCAGATCGAGCGCTGGAAGGACCAGGCACAGGCCTACCGCTCGGCCCAGCGCATCGAGGTCGAGGAGTCCAAGGAGTATGCCTCCTCGATCATGAATTCAGTCTGGACCGGCGAGCCGTCGGTGATCTACGGCAATGTCCGCAACAATGGCTGCATCACCTCGCTGCCCCGCGATTGCGCCGCCGAAGTGCCGTGCCTGGTCGACGCGTCCGGCATTCAGCCGACCTATATAGGCGACCTGCCGCCACAACTGACGGCGCTGATCCGTACCAACATCAATGTCCAGGAACTGACGGTGCGGGCGCTGATGACGGAAAACCGCGAACACATCTACCACGCGGCGATGATGGATCCGCACACGGCGGCCGAACTCGACCTCGACCAGATCTGGTCGCTGGTCGATGATCTCTTGGCCGCCCACGGCGACTGGCTGCCGGCCTGGGCGCGGACAAGCCGCAAGACCCACGCGGCCTGAGCAGGGCAACTCCGGGAAGACCTCACCGGCGGCGCTTGTACAGACGTTCCCTGCGCATGTGATCAACCGCCACTGCGCAGATAAGGATCGCGCCGATGATGATGCTGTTGTATTGGGGCGGCACGCTGGCAACGATGAGGGCGTTATCGATCGCCGATAGCAAGAGGGCCCCGACCGCAACGCCGGTGATTGTGCCCAAGCCTCCGAGCAAGCTTATACCCCCTATGAGCACGGCCGTGACGACCGAGAGTGTGACCGAGGGTCCGCCGGCGGCAACTTGGCCACTTCCAACGCGCGCAGCGTAGATGACACCGGCAAGGCCGGCGGTGGCGCCGGCGGTGACGTAGAGGATCGTATCGAGCCTGTTGACCTTGAGGCCGTTGGCGATCGCGGCCTTGCGATTGCCACCCAGCGCGCGTGTCTCGACACCGAACGGCGTCTGCTCGAGCAGGAACCAGAAAAGCAGTCCCAGCGCGATGGCATAGAGAACGATGTAGGGGACGCCGAGCACGGCTCCCTGACCCAGGGCCTGAAACGTTTCGGGCAGCGGGACAATGTCTTCTCCGCCAGTGAATTGGACACATAGCCCGCCGACGATGAAGAATGTGCCGAGCGTCGCTATGATCGGAGGCACGTGCAGCCGCTCGATGATCACGCTGTTGACGTATCCGACGGCGGCACCAGCCGCCACGCCCGCCAGGACGGCGAGCGGCCAGGGCGCTCCCCACACCAACAACCACGCGCAGATGATGCCGCCAAGCGTAAAGACGGCGCCCACGGAGAAATCGAGCCCGCCTCCGATCATGAGCAGTGAAGCGCCGCAGCCCATGACGAAATAGATCACCGCCGCGCGGGCGATGTCGGTGAGATTTGCCGGGTTGAGGAATGCGGGGTTGCGAAGCGTGGCAACGATCCCAACCGCCACGATGACCGCCAGCAATGTCGTTTCCTGACGCAACATCAATTCCGAAAGGACACCTTGAGAGGCTGTCGAAGATTGGTGTTCTGCCTGTTCGCTGGCCACGGTCTGGTTCCCTCGTTCAGGCAAAAGTTGGATCGGAACTGGCAGTGTCGCCCTGGATCGCACCTGTAATCAGTCCGATGATTTCATCACGGCTGGTATCCTTGGTGCGTCGCGTCGCGACCGAGCGCCCCAGCCGCATGACAGTGATGCTGTCGCTGTTGCGGAACACGAAATCCATGTCGTGGCTGATGCAGATGACGGCTTTCCCCTGCTGCCGGAGTTCGCCGAGGATTTCTCCCACATGGGCCGTCTCCCGGACTCCCAGTGCCGCGGTCGGCTCGTCGAGAAGCATGATCGGAAGATCCATCCGAACCGCACGGGCTATGGCGACGATTTGACGTTCGCCACCAGAAAGGAGCCCGATCTGCGTGCGGACCGAGCCGACCCTTATCTTCAGGTCGTCCAGCACCTTGGCGGCTTCCGTCTCCATGCGGCGACGGTCCAGCCGGAAGCGCCCCCTGCGCGGAATGGCTCCCAAAGCCATGTTCGTGGCGATGTCCAGGCATTCGACAAGGGCGAGGTCCTGATGAACAACCGAGATGCCGAGGTGATGGGCCGCCGACGCGTCCCGTATCTCAACCGACTTTCCGCCCAGTCGCAGTTGCCCCTGATCCGGACGGAAAATCCCGCACATGATCTTGAGCGTGGTCGACTTGCCCGCGCCATTGTCGCCGACAATGGCATGGATTTCGGCCACCCCGGCGGTGATATCGACATTCGACAACGCCTTGACGTTGCCGAACGACTTGCCCACCCCGCGCATCTCCAGCGCGGGTGCCGGAATGTCCGGCTGGGCGATTGCCATCACTGCCATCCCTTGGCGAGATACGCCTTGTAGTCGCTCGCGTCGAACATGCGCACGCCAACATCGATCTGCGGCTGAACCGCCTCGCCGCGAGCGATGGCCGCGACGGAATCGACCATTTTGGAACCTGCCGTGCAGAGATCCTGCAGCATCAACTTGTAGACGGTGCCGTCGGCAAGTCCTTGCTCGCCCCCACCTGCCGTCCCGTTGGCGACGAATACGACCTTGCCGGTCAGGCCTTTTGACTTGATGGCAGCGGTCCCGCCCTGCGTGGCGGTTCCCATATGCGAGGCGATGACGTTGACCTCGGGATGCGCCGTCAAAAGGGCATTGGCCTGGTCAAGCGCCTTGCTGGCATCGTCGTTGGTGTAGACCACAGCGGACACGGTGACGTTCTGGGTCTTCGCGGCCGCCGCGGTGAACCCGTCGACGAAGGCTTTGGCCGCGCCGCTTGGTCCCTGCGCCATCAGCCCGACATGCTGCGGCCCCTCGCGCTTTGCTATCGCTTCGACAAAGATTTCGCCGACCCGTGTGAAGTTCGCACCGATGTTCACGTTCGAACCGGATTCCGTTCCGGAAGCACCATAGAACGTGCCGACCATGATGCCGGCCTTCCCCGCCTGCTGGAGCACGGGAACAAATCCCGCCGTCGCCGGAAAAGTCAGTATCGCTCCCGCCTTGTTGGCGATGCCCTGCTGAATTTGCTGAATCATGACGGTGGCATCGAGATTGCCGGTGGTCGGACCGGATTCGGTCGTGGGAATGTTCAGCTCCTTCGCCCGATTGGCGACGCAGTCGCCGATCAGCCGCCACGCCGGATATTTGGGCAGCGGGTTGACGAAAAGGATCGAGGAAAGGTCCGCCGCTCCAGCAGCCGCTGGTCCGAAGGCGGTGAAGGCACTCAATGTGCATGCCAGCGCTATGCGCGACAACCGCAGACTATTGGTTCGCATGAAATCCTCCCATTGACGCTTGCAGTCACGGCTCGCCAGCGTTCGAGGACGTTATGCAACAAACAATGGCGGGTGTCAATAATAAGTCATAATGACTTACTAATTGTTCGCCTATTCGAACAGGGCCATGTCGATGGCTTGCGCCATGGCCCTGTAGCCTGCGTCGCTCGGGTGGATGTGATCGCCGCAATCATAGGCTGGGAGAAGCCTGGTTGGCCGGCCGGGATCGCGAACGGCGGCATCAAAGTCGACAAAGCCGTAAACGCCCTCGGCCTTTCGGATCCATGCATTGACGGCGCCGCGAACCTTCTCTTTCTCGGGCGTGTAGAAATCGCCGACCGGCGATTCCGATGTTGTTCCTTCGAATGGGGTCAGGGTCCCCAGTATGACGCGAATGCCGGCAGTCTCGGCGCGCACGGCAAGCTGCCGGATCGCCGATATGATTTGTTTTGCCGTTACGGCCTCATCGGCGCCCGCAAGCGCGGTGTTGGGCCAGCCTATGTCGTTGACGCCCTCCAGAATGATGAGATGCGACACCCTGGGCAGGCTGAGCACATCGCGGTCGAACCGCTCCAAAGCCTTCGTGCCGCGGCGATTGCTCAGAAGCCGGTTGCCGCCGATACCAAGATTGAGCACGGCCAGGTCCTGCGTCGCGGTGCCGGCGCTGAGCCGCTCGCTCAGAATGTCCGGCCACCGCCTGTCGCCGTCTATCTGCGAGCCGTAGCCGTCGGTGATGGAGTCGCCGAAGCAGGCAATCGCGCGCGATCCTTCCTTTGCGTCGACATAGATGGCTGAAGCGAAGTAGCGGCTGGTGGTGGTTTGCTGAAGCGGCAGGAGTTCGGAGGCGGCGAAATTCCCCGGTATGGATATGAATGCCGTCTGCTGCGCCTCGTAATGATGGGTTTCCACCGGAAGATGGCCGCTCACATAGAAACTCAAGGCAAGCCGGGACAGCGCGGGCGTTGCCAGTTCCACGGGATCGCTGAACAGTGGAGCGCCCGGCGCAATCGAGGCGGTCGCCTCGCCGCCAAAGGTGAGGGGGCGGCTTGTCAGGGGCTGGATGGCTCCGTCCTCGCCCGCAAGTGCGACGTGCGCCGCGTTGATGACGATCGGTGCGCTGCCGAACTCGTTCGACACCCGTATCCTTAACCGCCGGCCTCCGACGCTGATGCGGGCAATCTCGCGAACCGTCTGGTTGTAGAACCCTGGGATCACCATGTCGGCGGCCCAGATATTCATAGGGCTGGCAGTCCATGATGCGATCCAGTCGCCGCGTATCATCTTCGCTTCCCTCGTCTTTGGTCCATGCCAGCTACTTTCAGGTCGCAGACCAAGTCAATAGGTAATTTCGATTGACTTATTTGCCCTCCTCCTGCAAATCCTTGCCAAGGGTCGTATCTGCGTCCGCCAACACCAAGGTCGGCGGGCGCGTCCTTATTGGGGTATCACTGTGACCGGACGTATAGGTGGCGCAAGCTCTGCCCGAACGAGCCCGAACGGTATTTATTCAGGTTACAGGGGCGCGAACCAGGTCGGCCTCCGCGCGTCGAATGAACGTCTTGCCCTGTCGCTGATCAGGATACACGGTCAACTGTCCAAAGCTCAGATCGCCGAGATCACCGGGCTCACCAAGCAGACCGCGTCCGTCATCGTCCGCTCCCTCGAGGCGGAAGGACTGCTGGTGGCGGGAAGGCCCGTCAAAGGCAAGGTCGGACAGCCGTCGGTCCCGATGTCGATCAATCCCGAGGGAGCGCTGTTTCTTGGCCTGCGGCTGGGGCTGCGCCATGCGGACATCGCACTGGTCGATTTTGTCGGCGGGGTCCTGGAGCAGCGAAGGCTGTCGTACGGCGCGGGCGAAATGGGTGAAATAGCACGCATCGCATATACGGCGATTGCCGAGATGCGCTCGCGCCTGACCTCAGCCCAGCACGCGAGGCTGGAGGACATCGGCATAGCGGTAGCTTCGGATATTCTTGCGGCGGTTGCCAACGGCAAGGGCACGGACGGTCCGGAGAGCGCGTGGGCCGAGTTTGAGGACCTGGCCCTGCAGTTGGGCAAGGAAACACATCTATCGATCTATCTCGACCGGGATGCGGTGGCGGCATGCAGCGCGGAACTGGCCTATGGGCTGGCCGGAGGCGCGCCCGACTTCCTCTATATCTTCATCGGGCATTCGCTTGACGGAGGCATTGTCCAACATGGTCGGCTCGGCTTCTCGCGCCGCGATGCAAGGCCTGGGATCGGACGTATCCTGGTGCCATCTGCGACCGGCGGCGTGGCACCGCTCGGCACATCGGTTTCGGTTGACGATGTCGGCCTGGCGCCAGGGTCTCGCGCCCCTGACCCGCAACTCAGGAAATGGATTGAGGCAACCTCGTCCAGCATATCGCTGGCGGTCCATTCGGCGTCGGCGCTTGCCACATTCAGGGGCATCGTTCTGGACGGCCTCATGCCGCAATGGGTGAGAGCCGAGCTGGTGAGGGAGATCAGGGAAAAGCTCACGGCCATCGGCGCCAGCGATCTTGCGTCTCTCTTCGTCAGGGAGGGCACGTCGGACCGGCAGGCAGCCGGCCTTGGGGCGGCCTGCATTCCCCTCCTCGACAGATTCTTTTTGCAGTCGGACTCCAATGGCCCTGCGGGCTCGCCAGAAGCCTGATCGAAAGTCTGGCCCGCGCTGATGGCCTGGCCTTATTTTGGATCGTCGGCGTCGGGTTCTTCCTCGTCGTCGCGGGCCGAGATGACATAGGCGCCCTTCAGCCAGCGGTTGAGGTCGATGTCCTTGCAGCGCGTCGAGCAGAACGGATAGGTCTCGCGCGCCGACGGTTTGCCGCATTCGGGGCACGGGCGCTTGGGCCGCAGCGGCGTGACTTTGTCGTCCAGGCTCATGGTCGCGCGGACGACCAGTTTTGATGGGTCTTGAAACCTTCGCCCGACAGCAGCGTCGCCGTCTCATAGAGCGGCAGGCCGACGATGTTGGTGTAGGAGCCGACGAGCTTGACGACGAAGGAGCCGGCGAGGCCTTGCACGGCATAGCCGCCGGCCTTGCCGCGCCATTCGCCCGAGGCGACATACGCGTCGATCTCCTCGCGCGGCAGCCGCTTGAAACGCACCCGCGTCTCGACCAGCCGCTGGCGCAATTTGCCGCCCGGCGTGATCAGGCAGATGCCTGAATAGACCCGGTGAGAACGGCCGGACAAGAGCCCGAGGCAGTTGGCGGCATCGTCCAGCGTTTCGGCCTTGGGCAGGATGCGCCGCCCGACGGCAACCACCGTGTCGGCGGCCAGCACGAAACTCGGCGCATAGTCGGTCTCGGTCTTCAGCGACGCGTACGCCTTCTCGGCCTTTTCCTTCGACAAGCGCTTGGCCAGCGAGCGCGGGTGCTCGGCACGCAGCGGCGTTTCGTCGACATCGGCTGGCAGGATACGGTCAGGCTCGATGCCGGCCTGCTGCAAGAGTTCGATGCGGCGCGGCGAACCCGAGGCAAGCACCAGCTTTTGCAAAATGCTCATCGCGCTCGGGTCTTGATCTTACTTGAAACGGTAGGTGATGCGGCCCTTGGTCAGGTCGTATGGTGTCATTTCGACCAGAACCTTGTCGCCGGTCAGCACGCGGATGCGGTTCTTGCGCATGCGGCCGGCCGTATGGGCGATGATCTCGTGTTCGTTTTCGAGCTTCACCCTGAACATCGCGTTGGGCAACAATTCCGTGACGATACCCGGAAATTCGAGGACTTCTTCCTTCGGCATTCGATACCTTTGCTTGGATGGCAGTTTCGGCGCCTAGAGCATGATGCCGAGAAGTGTGAAGCGGTTTTCGGATCATGCTCTACTTCCGACTCTGGCCGGAATTTCGGCGGAACCTATATGATAATCGTTCGCTTGTGAACACGCTTAATCCGTCGCGTTTTTTGCTCCTGGAAGCAAAAAACGTCGGCCTATGCGCAACTTCAGC
>NZ_RZSJ01000699.1:0-2897 GCF_003998025.1 Mesorhizobium sp. M8A.F.Ca.ET.021.01.1.1 | reverse complement strand
GACTTCTACCGCCAGTACGGCACCCACAAATTCGAGACGCCGGCGCGCCCCATCCACGATGCCTGCGTGACAGGTTATCTCCTGGCGCCGCAAATCTATGAACAGCGCCAGTGCGCGGTGACGGTCGACATTGTCTCGCCGGAGACGATCGGCATGACGGTCGTCGACTGGTGGCATGTCACCGGTCGGCGCAAGAACTGCAATGTGCTGCGGCGCATCGATCCGGCGCCGTTCTTCGAACTCATGCTGGAGCGGATAAGCGCATTGCCCTGAGTTGCGCCTTCCGCGATAGATGGGCACTTGATGAGTCGCGAAGCGCATCGGAGCCGGCAAACGGATTGCAGGCGTTGAGCATGGCGATGAAGGTCTTGACCACATGAAAGCCGACAGCGCCCCTGGCAGAGGCAAGAGACCGCCCAAAGCCGCCGCGCCCGCGAAGGCGGCGCGGCAGACGCTGAGCCGCGAGGCCTGGATATCGGCGGCGCGCAAGGTGCTGGAGAAACACGGCATCGGCGAGGTCAAGATCGACCGCCTCGCCAAGCAGTTCAAGGTGACGCGCGGCAGCTTTTATTTCCATTTCACCAGCCTGGCCGATCTTCGTGACGGACTGCTGCAGGAATGGCGGGACATCAATTGCGAGCCCTTCTGGGCGATGCGCGAGATACTAGATATAGACGGCCTGCAGTTCTTCACCGACATCGTGCATGTCTGGGTCGACGAGGCCCCGTTCAGTCCCCTGCTCGACCTCGCCGTGCGCGACTGGTCGCGAACTTCGAAAAAGCTGGCGCGGGAAGTCAAGGATATCGACGACCTGCGCATCGAGCTCCTAATCCGTTCCTTCCGCGCCATGGGTTATCCCGAGGATGAGAGCCTGGTCAGGGCCCGCATCACCTATTTCCACCAGATCGGCCAATACGCTCTGTCCTTCAAGGAGGACCCGGCGGTGCGCCGGAGCTACCAGCCGCTGTTCGGCGAAGTGCTGCTCGGCCCGCTGGTCCAGGAGCCGGGTTCGGCGCCGAGGCCGGTGGAAATACGTGGTGGGCGGCGATAGCAGGGCGAAGGCGCATCAGCCCGTTGGGGGTATCGCGATGCCGGCATGGTGACTTCCCAACTGCCAGAAGGGTAGCCGGAACCGTTCACGCTCCGCTTCGACGACATGGAAGCCCGCCGCCCGGATCAGGTGCAATGGATCGCGGTTGAGGTGGCAGCCGCCGGCGAGTCGGCCCCAGGACCGGTTCAGACGCTCCTGCCATTTGCGGCAGCGCGGCCCCTCGGCCTGGCCATGCTCTATGAAGATCAGCCGGCCCGTGGGCTTCAGGATGCGCCGGATCTCGGTCAGCGCCGCCTCGGGATCCGGAATGGTGCAGAAGGCGTAGGTGACGACGACCGTGTCGGCGAAGCTGTCGATCAACGGCAGTCTTTCACCGCTGGCCCGGATACAGTCGACCTTGAATGGCAAGGAACGGCTCTTCGGTTCGGCCAGGCCGAGCATCGTGCCGTCGGGATCGACGCCGACCAGCCGCTTCACCCTGCCGGCGTCGTAATAGGGAAGGTTCAGGCCGGACCCGAAACCGACCTCGACGACAACGCCATCTGCCCGTGGGATCAGGCGCCGTCGCATATGCGTGAAAGTGCGGGCTGAACAGCCGACGTGGACGAAGTAGGGAGCCATGCAGCGCGCGTACCAGGAGAGACAGGATTGGCACATGTCTCAGCCTCCCTGCCCTGCGCCGGCAGCGCCAACAGGGGCGCCACCGCCGGCAACAGGCCCTGCTGTGCAATGGTGGATGAGAGTATTGACCAGTGACATTTCTCGCTCCAAGGGAGTCTCATGATCGGGCCCGATCGGCCCGATGTCGTGGGAATGGATAGAAGGCCGGCGTCCCCTCAGCGTCCCCGCATGGCCGTGGTCGGATCGATGGAGCGATTGGAATTCCGATTTCTGGGTTTTCCGGAGTTCCGCTTGAGCGGCCGGCGGGTGGAACTTGCCTTGCGCAAGGCGGCGGCGCTCCTCATCTACCTGGCCGAGGCCGGCGGACCGGTGGCGCGCGATGTCGTCGCCACGCTTCTGTGGCCCGAGACCGACGAACAGCTCGCTCGCGCCCGCCTTCGGCGGACACTCTATAAAATCCGCATCGCGTTCGACAGAGAGATCATCGCCGCCACAGGCGCCTCGCTGAGCCTGCACCCGGCCTTGTCCGCCGAGATCGACACCAGGGTTTTCGAGCAGGCCTGCAATTCCCGCTCTCTCGACGAGGCAGCCGACATCTACAACGACGATTATCTCGCCGGCTTCTCGCTGCCGGACAGTCCGGAATTCGAGGAATGGATCTTCTTCCGGCGAGAGACCTTGCGCGGCCGGCTGGTGCAGGCGCTGGAGCGGCTCGTCGAAGCCAAGATCGCCGGCGGCGAGCCGCGCGGCGCGGTCGTTCATGCGACACGGTTGACGGCGCTCGACCCTTTGAGCGAAAGCGCGCACCGCCACCTGATCCATGTCCACCTGGCCGCCGGGGACAGGGCCGCGGCCGAGCGCAAGATTGAGACGTGCATCCGGCTCTTGCGGGACGAACTCGGCGTAGCGCCGGACCCCGCCACGCTAGCCATGCTGCGCGAGCCAACTCAGGACGCTACCGTGGACGTGCCCAGGACGTGCTACGTCGCAGTGGACGGCATTCACATCGCGTACCAGATCGTCGGTAGCGGCCCGACGGACATCGTGCTTGTTCCCGGCTTCATTTCGCATGTCGAGCGTATCTGGGAAGACCCGGGCTGCCGCGCCTGGCTGACCGCGGTTTCGCGCCTGGGTCGCCTGATCCTCTTCGACCGGCGCGGCATGGGGCTTTCAGACCGCGTCGGCGCCCGCCCCACGGTCGAGGCGACGGCGCAGGATATTCTGG
>NZ_RZSJ01000698.1:0-2899 GCF_003998025.1 Mesorhizobium sp. M8A.F.Ca.ET.021.01.1.1 | reverse complement strand
GTGTTCATCTGCGACGAGTGCGTCGAGCTGTGCATGGACATCATCCGCGAGGAGAACAAGACCTCGATGGTGAAGTCGCGCGAGGGCGTGCCGACCCCGCAGGAGATCCTCAAGGTTCTCGACGACTATGTCATCGGCCAGCCTTACGCCAAGCGCGTGCTGTCTGTGGCTGTGCATAACCACTACAAGCGCCTCGCGCATGCGGGCAAGAACAACGATGTCGAACTGGCCAAGTCCAACATCCTGCTGATCGGCCCGACCGGCTGCGGCAAGACGCTGCTGGCACAGACGCTCGCCCGCATCATCGACGTGCCCTTCACCATGGCCGACGCCACGACGCTGACCGAGGCCGGTTACGTCGGCGAGGACGTCGAGAACATCATCCTCAAGCTGTTGCAGTCGGCCGATTACAATGTCGAGCGCGCCCAGCGCGGCATCGTCTACATCGACGAAATCGACAAGATTTCGCGCAAGTCCGACAATCCCTCTATCACCCGCGACGTGTCGGGCGAGGGCGTTCAGCAGGCGCTGTTGAAGATCATGGAAGGCACCGTCGCTTCCGTGCCGCCGCAGGGCGGCCGCAAGCACCCGCAGCAGGAGTTCCTGCAGGTCGACACCGCCAACATCCTGTTCATCTGCGGCGGCGCCTTTGCTGGCCTGGACAAGATCATCTCGGATCGCGGCAGGAAGACCTCGATCGGTTTTGGCGCCATCGTCGCGTCGCCGGAGGATCGCCGCACGGGTGACGTTTTCCGTCTGGTCGAGCCCGAGGATCTGTTGAAATTCGGCCTCATTCCGGAGTTCGTCGGTCGTCTGCCGGTCCTGGCGACGCTGGAGGATCTTGACGAGCCGGCATTGATCCAGATCCTGACCGAGCCGAAGAACGCGCTGGTCAAGCAGTATCAGCGCCTGTTCGAAATGGAAAATGTCGACCTGACCTTCCACGAGAACGCGCTTTCGGCGATCGCCAAGCGCGCCATCGAGCGCAAGACCGGCGCGCGCGGCCTGCGTTCGATCATGGAAGCGATCCTGCTCGACACGATGTTCGAACTGCCCGCGCTCGAAGGCGTGCGCGAGGTGGTGATCTCGGAAGAAGTGGTGACCGGCAGCGCCAGGCCGCTCTACATCTATTCCGAACAGAAGGAAAAGAAGGGCAATGTCAGCGCCTGATATGGCACTTGGCCCTATATTTTTGTGGAACGGCGCCCTTGCGGCGCCGTTTTGCTGTGACGGGTATACGGCCTGAGCGATGGAGTGGATTTGCGGACGATGTTAACTCTTGATCTTTGCCCCGCTTGCATCCACCTAACACGAGAAGGCCGAGGTGCCCGATTTCTGTGCTGTAAAACTCCCGTCACAAACGGTGGTAGGCGGAACGATCCCCGGTCGTTAATATGAGATTCGCGGTTGGCCTGATGGTGGCCGCGACATGAAAGGTTGGACAATGGCCAAAATATCCAAGGCTCCCAGCGACGGCGTCTTCGCAGTCCTCCCACTGCGCGACATCGTGGTGTTCCCGCACATGATCGTTCCGCTCTTCGTCGGGCGTGAAAAGTCGATCAAGGCGCTGGAAGAGGTGATGGGTCAGGAAAAGCAGATCCTGCTCGCCACCCAGATGAATGCCGCCGATGACGATCCCGAGCCCGATGCGATCTTCGACATCGGCACGCTCGCCAATGTGCTGCAATTGCTGAAGCTGCCCGACGGCACCGTCAAGGTTCTGGTCGAGGGCGCCTCGCGTGCGAAAATCGTCTCCTTCACCGACCGTCCCGACTTCCACGAGGCCAAAGCCACGGCGCTGGTCGAGCCGGAAGAGGAAGAGGTCGAGGTCGAGGCTCTGGCCCGCTCGGTCGTCACCGACTTCGAGAACTACGTCAAGCTGAACAAGAAGATCTCGCCCGAAGTGGTGGGCGCCGCCAGCCAGATCGACGACTATTCCAAGCTCGCCGACACGGTTGCCTCGCATCTCGCCATCAAGATTCCTGAAAAGCAGGAAATGCTGG
Organism: Mesorhizobium sp. M8A.F.Ca.ET.021.01.1.1; assembly: GCF_003998025.1. Taxonomy (NCBI): domain Bacteria; kingdom Pseudomonadati; phylum Pseudomonadota; class Alphaproteobacteria; order Hyphomicrobiales; family Phyllobacteriaceae; genus Mesorhizobium; species Mesorhizobium sp. M8A.F.Ca.ET.021.01.1.1. Next base: position 896 of record NZ_RZSJ01000698.1, on the reverse strand, counting down.
CCACGCTTTCCGTCAAGGAGCGGCTGGAAAAGGCGATGGGCTTCATGGAAGCCGAAATCTCCGTCCTGCAGGTGGAGAAGCGCATCCGCTCGCGCGTCAAGCGCCAGATGGAGAAGACGCAGCGCGAATACTACCTTAACGAGCAGATGAAGGCGATCCAGAAGGAGCTCGGCGAGGGCGAGGACGGCCGCGACGAAGCCGCCGAGATCGAGGCGCGCATCAAGAAGACCAAGCTCTCCAAGGAGGCCCGCGAAAAGGCGGAAGCCGAGTTGAAGAAGCTGAGGACGATGTCGCCGATGTCGGCTGAATCGACCGTCGTGCGCAACTATCTCGATTGGCTGCTGTCGATACCGTGGGGCAAGAACTCCAAGGTCAAGCAGGACCTGGCCTACGCGCAGAACGTCCTCGACACCGATCACTTCGGCCTCGACAAGGTCAAGGACCGCATCGTCGAGTACCTTGCCGTGCAAAGCCGCCAGAAGAAGCTGAAGGGGCCGATCCTGTGCCTCGTCGGCCCTCCCGGCGTCGGCAAGACCTCGCTCGGCAAGTCGATAGCCAAGGCAACCGGCCGCGAATTCATCCGCATGGCGCTCGGCGGCGTGCGTGACGAGGCCGAGATCCGTGGCCACCGGCGCACCTATATCGGCTCGATGCCCGGCAAGGTCATCCAGTCGATGCAGAAGGCAAAGAAGTCCAACCCGCTGTTCCTGCTCGACGAGATCGACAAGATGGGCCAGGACTTCCGTGGCGACCCGTCATCGGCGCTGCTCGAGGTGCTCGACCCCGAACAGAACTCGACGTTCATGGACCATTACCTCGAGGTCGAATACGACTTGTCGAGCGTGATGTTCGTGACGACGGCGAACACGCTGAACATCCCTGCGCCCTTGATGGAC
>NZ_RZSJ01000697.1:0-2900 GCF_003998025.1 Mesorhizobium sp. M8A.F.Ca.ET.021.01.1.1 | reverse complement strand
GCACCAGTCCTCCAGCACGCGGATCAGCCGGCCGTCGGCGAGCGGCGCGCGGACATAGTCCTCGAAGACGAAGGCGAGCCCGGCGCCGTCGACCGCCGCCTGGGCGATCAGATGGTCCTCGTCGAGGATCAGCGGTCCTTGCGCGGCAATTTCGATCTCCTCGGCGTCCTTCTCGAATTCCCAGCGGTAGAGGACGCCGCTGGAGAAACGGAAGCGGATGCAACGATGGTCCGCCAGCTCGCGCGGATGGCGAGGTTTCGGCATCGTCGCGAAATAGGACGGCGCGCCGACGACGGCGCCGCGAAGATCGGGGCCGATGCGCACCGCGATCATGTCGCGCTGCAGGCTTTCGCCGAGCCGCACGCCGGCGTCGAAACCGCCTTCGACCACGTCGGTGAAGCGGTCCTCGATGACGATCTCCAGCACGATCTCGGGATAGGCGGCGGCAAAGGCGCCGAGCCGCGGCGTCAGCGTCAGATGCGCAGCCGTGCGCGGGACGGTCAGCCGCAGATTGCCGGCAGGCCGGTCGCGCGCCTCGACGGCCGTTTCCAGCGCCAGGTCGATCTCGGACAGCGCCGGCCGCAACCGTTCAAGCAGCCGTGCGCCTTCCTCGGTCGGAGCGACGCTGCGCGTGCTGCGCGCCAAAAGGCGCACGCCAAGCCGTGCTTCCAGGCTGGAGACTGCGTGGCTGACCGCCGAAGGCGCGATCGCCAGTTCCCTGGCCGCGCCGCGAAAACTGCCGCATTGGGCAACGGTTGCCAGCACCGCAAGCTGTGAGAGATGCGCTCGGTTCATTGATCTATTTCTTGGAATGACCCGTACTAAGAAGAGCCGATTATCGAACGGACCGCAAGGCATTATTTCTGCCGCATCACAACAAGGAGACGCGTGATGAAAACCCGCAAACTCGGTACTGAACTCGAAGTCTTCCCGGTCGGCCTTGGTTGCATGGGCATGAGCTTTGCCTATGGCGGCCAGCCGGAAGCCGAGGCGATCGCCACTCTGCACCGCGCCGTCGAGATCGGTGTCACCTTCTTCGACACGGCGGAGGTCTACGGCCCCTTCGAGAACGAGATCCTGCTCGGCAAGGCGCTGAAATCGGTTCGCGGCAAGGTGACGATCGCGACCAAATTCGGCTTCAAGATCCTGGAGGAAGGCACCGGCATGGATCGCATGGCCGGTGTCGACAGCCGTCCCGAGCACGTCAAGGCTGTTGCCGAGGCGTCGCTGAAGCGGCTTGGCACCGATGTCATCGACCTCTACTACCAGCACCGTGTGGATCCGAACGTGCCGATCGAGGATACGGTCGGCGCCATGGCAGAGCTGGTGCGTGAGGGCAAGGTGCGGGCGCTGGGCCTGTCGGAGGCGAGCGCCGCCACCATCCGCCGGGCACACGCCGTACACCCGATCGCGGCCGTGCAGAGCGAATATTCGCTGTGGAGCCGCGACCCTGAAGACGATGTCTTCGCTGTCTGCCGCGAGTTGGGCATCGGCTTCGTGCCCTACAGCCCGCTCGGCCGCGGCCTGCTCACCGGCACCATCGCCAAGCCGGAGACCTTGAGCGACGATGACTGGCGCCGTGTCCTGCCGCGCTTCCAGGCCGATGCCATGGCCGCCAATGCCAAGGTTGTCGCCACGCTGGAGAAGATGGCCGCCGAGAAGGGCGTGACCTCGGCGCAGCTGGCGCTGGCCTGGGTGCTGCACCAGGGCGATTTCATCGTGCCGATCCCCGGCGCGCGGAAAATCCGTCATCTGGAACAGAACACGGCGGCGGCCGGGATCGAGTTGAGTGCGGTCGAGGTGGCATCGATCGGCGATGCGCTGTCGCCGGATAAGGTGATGGGCAAGCGCTATACGGAGGAACTGCTGACGCTGGTGAATGGGTAGACTTTTCGGCATCCGCTAGCTTTCAGACGCTGGCGCGAGGCGCCCCCTCTGTCCTGCGGGACATCTCCCCCACCAGGGGGGAGATTGGATGTCATTTCGGCCTTCGCCAATCGCCGACGTCGAAAGAAGGGCGAGACCGCCAAGCTGCCGATCTCCCCCCAAGTGGGGGAGATGGCCGGCAGGCCAGAGGGGGGCGCCTCGCGCCAGCGCCCTACCAAGGCACCACCGTAATCTCCGGCCAGTTCTCCTTTGCCCGCGCGCCCTTCACTTCATGCGTCCGCTGGTTGTCCATCACCCGGTTCGGCGTGATGCGAAACGAGAAGAGATCGTCGAGTCCGAACGGCGCCACCAGCTCCAATTGCCCATCGGCGCCGTAGCGCACCCCGACCGCATGTGTCTTCGAGGCGAAATAGCTGACGGACTCACTGGAACTCGTATAACGCGGGCAGGGCTGTCCGAACTTCTGCGGATACCACAGATGCACGCGGGCCTGGTTGCGCACTTCGACCGGCAGCGGCAGTCCCTCGAAATACCGAGCCGCCCGGCGGATCACCGCGTCCTCTGCCTCATAGGACAGGTCGGAGTCGTCGAAATAGAAGAGGTCGACATCCCTGATGCCGTAGCCCGACGACTTGCCGGTCAGCTGGTTCCAGACGCTGTTGTAGAGCGCGCCGGAAACCACCAGCCAATCCGGCAAGGCAAACGCGCGCACTCGTGCCAGCGTTTCGACAAGCAGCGGATCAGCCTCGACGATGCCGAGAAACGCACTTCGTTGTTTCTCAAACGGGAGCCCGGAATAACGCAAATGGTCCATCGCCCTTTGGAGGGCGATTCGCCATCTACCCGCAATCCTTTATCCCCGCAGCACGCCACCCGTTTGCTTGCCGACATTCTCGACGATGCGCTTGGCCAGCGCCTCGAAATCCTCGTCGGTCAGTGTCTTCTCGACCGGCTGGATAGACACTTCGACGGCAATCGATTTTTTGTCGGCTCCGAGCGACCCACCCTCGAAG
>NZ_RZSJ01000696.1:0-2918 GCF_003998025.1 Mesorhizobium sp. M8A.F.Ca.ET.021.01.1.1 | reverse complement strand
TGCCTCGACATCCTGATGCAGAGCCAGATCGACGCGTGGCGCGAGGGCGTCAAGCCGACGATCGGCGGCGTGCTGGAAAAGCTTCGCGACGGGCCGAACCAAGGCGGATGGGACGCACGCGGCGCGCAGGAGCGGCTTTACCTGGTGAACCTGTCGGCGATCGACAAGGGCAAGATTTCGCCCGACATCGGCCCGTGCCTGGCCGTGCCGGCCGATGGCCCGATGCTGCAGCGCATCTTCTCCGACACCGAGTTTCATAAGGGCGTGTGGTATTCGGCGCTGAAACAGGCGCCGCCCAACGTGGTGCTGCGCGACAAGGGCAATCACCAGAAGGTGCGCATCAACGGCAGCTTGAAACACTGCCTGCTGGTGGATCTCGATGCGTTCGAGAAGTTCGCGCAGGGGACGGAATAGCGCAGGAACATCCGGGCCGCCTCGGATGTTGTTCCCTCATGTCCGACGAAATCAAGGATTGCTGGGCCGCGCTCGGTCTTATTCGCATGGCAATCGAACAGACGTGCCCGCCAGGTGTGTTGCCGAGCGAGGAAGCCGTGTTGCTGCTCTATGGCCCGGAGCCCGTCCACGAGGCTGAGGCGCTGGCAAGGGCCATCATCGCTACTGTCGAGCGCTTGGCGCGCGACTAGCGCGCCTTGCAGGCCTCAACGGCCACAGGCGAGGCTGTGAGCGCACCCCAGCACCATCCGAACGATCAAGCGCCGCCCTGGTGCGCGTGCCCATGCCAAGCGTCGCCTTGAAACAACCAGCAGCCCGGCAGGGCTGCGCCGCTTTAGTCTCTCCCGCCGCCGGAAATGGATGGTCCCGCGCCCCGACACGCGCGCGTCATCGACCATGATTCGCGCGAATTTTTCGCCAGCATTTGCCGCTGTTTTCAGCCATTCCCGCGCCCGCATTTGACGCCCGAAGCCCCCGCCCAATCATGCGCTAAGGAGTTTCCGCCGCGCGTTTCCATGCTGGCAGTTGACGCACGTGGCGAAAGGCGAGGTTGAGACAGCCGCCGATGGGTTTGGGTGGCGTTACCGGGTTACCGCCAAGTTACTGCGCTGGTAACTGAAAAAAGCCAAGGAAATCAATAGCATGGGTGTTTCAGTTACCGGTTACCGGGATATGCAACCTCGCATCGCACGCGCGCGCGCATACGCGTTATGAGGTAACCATGTAACTCGTAACTGCGTGGGGTTATCCATTTGAATTATCTATCGAAAAGCCGGTTACTTGACGGTTACCTCGGCCTCGATCGGGTGACCGGAATAAAAAATTGCCCTGGGAGACATTCGCATGGCCGATGCAGCTGAAAAGGGGCATCAAGACGCACGCACACCGGGCTCCGGCGGCGACCAGGCGCCGCCGGCCGAGCTGCCCGGCGCCGATCCGCTCGACCTGATCGCTGGCTTGCCCGATGGCGAGGGCGATGACGTCTTGGCGCTGGCGGCGGAACTGGTTGCTGCGCCGAGTCGGGCGCGGGGGAGGCCGCAAGGTGCGGCAAACCGCAAGAATGGCGACATGATCCGCTACCTCCAAGCTCGCGGCCATCGCGACCCGATGGTGACGCTCTCGATGATCCAGTCGGCTGACTTCGGCGCGTTGTGCAAGGCTGTCGGGGCCGAGACGGCCAAGCACAAGATCGCGGTGCTGGGCATCATGCGCGGCGCGGCGGCCGATCTCCTGCCGTACCATCACGGCAAGAAACCGCAGCAGCTGGAGCTGATCGGCGACGGCAGCAAGCGGCCATTGATGGTCATTGGCGAAATGAACGTGGCCGTTGCCGTGGCGGGTGATCTCGGGTTCATGAGCGCTGGCATTCCGCCTGATGCGAAGATCTTGGAAAATCAACCACTTAGCCCAGCGCCTGCCGTGCGACAAAACGAGGACGTGTCGCACGATGATGCTAATGCATTGAATGCGCAGGATAAAACCGGGATCGACAACTGATCGCAAATCAGTTGCGGAATTGAAAACCGATATCGTTCCGGCCTCTCACGTGCACGTGCGCGAGGCCGGCGGATCGCCTGGCGTGGTGCCTCGACCCCGCCCCCTGGTCGAGCGGCAGGCGAGGGCGGCGGCTTCGAATTTCGAAAACCGCGCCCCCACCCACCCCCCACGGGGGTGCGGTCGCACACACACCGCCAATTCCGGCGGCTCGCACTGGACTCGCTGGCGGCGGAAATAAATTCGCTGCGTTGAATCGGGACGCGGGCGCGTGGGCGCCGGCCATTGCGAGGGTCGAGGGTCATGGGTCAGTCGCAGAAAGATTACGATCGCGAGGCGCTTTTCAGCATCCACCAGTTCATTCCGCCGGGGCCTGTCGCTGCGGCTTATATCCAGGCGGAAGGGCCGTTCAACTTCATCCGTGGCCCGTGGGGCAGCGGGAAGACGGTGGCGACCGTGTTCAAGATCGCGCGGCATGCCGCCACGGTCTATCCGGTTTGCCGCGACGGCGTGGTGCATGTCCGGTGCGCGGCCATCCGTGACACCTATCGCGAAATGGCCAAGACCGCGCTGGCCTCCTGGCACCAGTTCTTTCCGAAGCGCGGGCCGTTCACCGCGCCCGGCGCCGACAGCTACGCCGGCGGCCAGGACCGGCCGGTCAAACATATCCTCGAATGGGACGTGGTGCGGAAGTGGCCGGACGGGCCGCGCAAGACGCTGGTGCGGCTCGAAATGGAGTTCGGCGCCATCGGCAACGAAAATCTCGACAGCTTCTTCAAGGGCTACGAGATCTCCATGGGCTGGCTGAACGAATGCGACCTGGTGCATGAGGATGCGCCGGGCCGCCTCTACGGCCGCACCGCGCGATATCCGCCGCGTGCCGAGATCGCCGAGTGGGAGGCCGACCGGCTGGGCTTCGAAACCGATGAGGAAACCGGCACGCAAGTCATCCGCCTGCCGCGCATCATCAT
>NZ_RZSJ01000695.1:0-2943 GCF_003998025.1 Mesorhizobium sp. M8A.F.Ca.ET.021.01.1.1 | reverse complement strand
GCCTCGACATGCTGGCGGGCGACATGCACACCCACGCCATCGTGATGTATCTCGAAACCATTCCCAATCCGCGCAAGTTCATGTCGGCGGCGCGCGCCGCCGCGCGCCTCAAGCCGGTGATCGTCATCAAGTCGGGCCGGCACGAGCAGGCGGCCAAAGCGGCCGCGACCCATACCGGCGCGCTGTCGGGCGCGGATCGTGTCGTCGATGCCGCATTGCGGCGCGCGGGCATCCTGCGCGTCGAAGGCCTGGCCGAGTTGTTCGACGCGGTTGAAACGACCGCCCGCTTTGCTCCGCTGGAGCGAGCCCGCGTCGGCATCGTCACCAATGGCGGTGGCGCCGGCGTGCTTGCCGTCGACCAACTTATCGACTGCAACGGGGAGTTGGCCGAACTCGCGCCGGGAACGATTGCCCGCCTGGATGCCGTCCTGCCGGCCACATGGTCGCATGCCAATCCGGTCGACATCATCGGCGACGCTCCGCCTGAGCGCTACCGGGTCGCGGTCGAGGCCATCGCGGCCGATGCCGGGACCGACGTTGTCCTGGTCATGAACTGCCCGACCGGGCTCGGCTCGCCGCTCGCCGCGGCAAGCGCGGTGGCAACGCTCGCGCAGGACGGTAAGATCGGCGGCAAACCGGTCCTGACCTGCTGGCTTGGCGAACACACGGCGCGCGAAGGGCGACGTATCCTTCAGGACGCGGGGATTGCCAGCCTCGAGACACCCGCCGATGCCGCGACGGCCGTATCCTACCTCGCCGACTGGTCGCGAGCCCAGCGGGCCCTGCTACGTACGCCGTCGAGCCACGGCGAGGCCGCCACGAGCGGTCGAGAAGCGGTGCTTGCCCTATTCAGGCAGGTCGCCAGGGAAGGCCGGCGCATGCTGACCGAGCCCGAGGCCAAGGCGGCGATTTCCGCCTACGGCATCCCGGTGCCCGAAACGATCATCGCCAGATCCCCTGCCAAAGTGGGGCAGGCGGCCGGCCGGCTTCTCAAGACATCCGAGCAGGTCGTCGTCAAGCTGCTGTCAAAGGCGATCTCGCACAAGTCGGACATTGGCGGGGTGGTGCTCGGCATTGCAGCCGCGGCGGCAGCCGAGGAGGCAGCACGCGCAATCGAGGCCCGGTTGCATAAGCACGATCCTCAGGCCGATATCGAGGGTTATGCCGTACAGCCGATGGTGGTGCGAAAACAGGCTCAGGAACTGATCCTTGGTGTCAGCCATGATTCGATTTTCGGTCCGGTTCTCCTGTTCGGGGCGGGTGGCGTCGCCGTTGAGGTGATGGACGATACCGCGATCGCGTTGCCTCCGCTCGACGAAGTTCTTGCCGGTGACCTGATCGGGCAAACGCGGATCGGTCGGCTGCTCGACGGATTCCGCGATCGCAAACCTGCGGATCAGCAGGCGATCGTTGCGGCGCTCAACGGCCTATCGCAGATGGTTGTCGACTTTCCGTGCCTCCTATCAATGGACATCAATCCGTTGCTCGCGGACACCGCCGGCGTGATCGCGCTCGATGCACGCATCGAGATCGAACCGAAGCGGGTGGAGGAACCTGGGCCGAATCCTGCACTGTGCATCCGGCCCTACCCGTCAGGTTGGGAGAAGGAAACGTCGGCAGGTGGCGCGCATTATCACGTCCGGCCGATCAAGCCGACCGACATCGCGCTCTATCCCGAATTCCTGGCCAAAATTTCGTCTGACGATTTGCGCCTGCGTTTCCTTTCGCCGCGAAAAAGCTTCTCCGATCAGGTGTTGAAGCGGCTCACCCAGCTCGACTACGACCGCAATATGGCTTTCGTAGCATTGGACAAGAGCACTGGCGCGCTGGCGGGCATCAGCCGGTTGTCCTGCGATCCCGACCACGTCAGCGCCGAATACGCATTGCTGGTGCGGACGGACTTGCAGGGTCATGGCCTAGGTTGGGAGTTGCTCAGCCAGATCGTCGATTATGCAAAGGCCGATGGGATCCGCCGCATCGAAGGTATCGTGCTCGGTGAAAACAGCAAGATGCTGGCAATGTGCCGTGAATTCGGCTTCTCCTTGATGCATCTTCCGAACGAGCCAGGGCTTATCGAGGCCAAGCTCGAACTCGGTTGAGGTCAATCATCCGCAACAGTCAGGAGGCCGTGCACAGGGTTTCGGAAGCATCGCGCTGCCAACATCTCCTCAGTTCCGCGGCAATGTCGACGGGCTTTCGATCGGAATCGGTCCTGCGCCAGCTGGCCTGGCCGGCTTTTCGCTGCAATTGACGCGAAAGGATATCGACCGTTGCATCCGAGGGACCGCCCTTGCGTTCGCTGACCCGTCGCCAAAGGACGAGTGGATCCGCCTCCAGCCAGAAACCGAAGAATGGAATACCCCGGTCTCGCGCCGCCTTCTCGATCCGCTCACGATCGGCCGGTCTGTCGAAAACCGCATCAGCTACAACCGAGCCACCCTCGGAGAGAATCAAGCCGGCGCGCCATGCCATTTCGTTGTAGACGCGATCGGACACATCAGGACGATAGGCCTTGTCCGGCAGCCTGGCCTCGGCGGGCACGCCGTGCATCGCTTTGCGGATGCGGTCGCTTTCGACTATGCGCGCACCGGGCGGCGCACCGATATGGGCGGCGAGCGCCTCGGCAATGGTCGTCTTGCCTGAACCACTGAGACCGCCGATGGCAACGAGCCTGGGCGGCGTTTGCTGCAGAAATGTTCGGGCCAGTTCGAAATAGGATCGGGCCTCGGCAGTCAATTTGCCGGAATCGGCGCTGCCTTCCTCGACCTGGGTGGCGGTGACATGCGCGCGCACAGCCGCCCGCACCGCCATGAAGAAAGGCAGCAGGACAAAGCCATCCTCGTCATCGGCCTCGTCGAGGTAGCGGTTCATCACGAGATTGGCGAGCTCTGGGAAACGGCGATGCCAAAGGTCCATCAGCAAGAAGGCAAGGTCGTACAGAAC
>NZ_RZSJ01000694.1:0-2955 GCF_003998025.1 Mesorhizobium sp. M8A.F.Ca.ET.021.01.1.1 | reverse complement strand
GCGCCAGTTCGATCCGCTGGCTGGTCAGCCAGTCGCCAAAACTGGTGCCGATCGATTTCTGGAAGCGCCGGGTGAAGGTGCGCCGCGTCAGGCCCGCGGCTTCGGCGACGCTGTCGAGGCTGTGCGTTTCGCCAAGCGTCGCGCGAACCGCGTCGAGCGCCCCGGTGAAGCGGTCGGCCTTGGCGCTTTTTGCCACGGGACGCTCGATGAACTGCGCCTGTCCACCCTGCCGGTGCGGCGAAAGCACGACGTGCCGGGCGAGCCGCAGCGCCGCCTCCGCGCCGTAGCGGGCGCGCACGATGTGCAGGCAGCAGTCGAGCCCGGCGGCGACGCCGGCGGAGGTGACGATGTCGCCATCATCGACATAGAGCACGTCGGCATCGACTGAAACGTCGGGATGGAGAGCCCGCAACTGCTCCGTATAGGCCCAGTGGGTGGTGGCTTTTCGGCCCGAAAGCAGGCCGGCGGCGGCGATGGCAAAGGTGCCGAGACACAGGCCCACGATCAGCGCGCCGCGCCGGTGGGCGCGGCCGAGCGCGTCCTCGAGCGGTTTGGCCAGGGGCGCCTCGAGATCCTTCCAGCTCGGGATGATGACCATATCGGCGTCCTCGAGCGCGGCAAGCCCGTGCGGGACCATGATGCTCAGCCCGGCATCGGTCCGGATCAGCCCTTCCTCGATCCCGCAGACACGGAAGTCGAAGCGCGGCAGGCCAAGGCTGGTGCGGTCCGCGCCAAACACCAGGCAAGGCACGGAGAGATGGAACGGGCTGATGCCGTCGAAGGCGAGGACGGCGATGATGGGAGCGGTCATGAGGCGATTTTCCAGTGTGAATGCGGATTGTCCCAATTCTTTTGAATGATGTCAATCGGGCCACTTTTGACTGCCCGCCAACCATCCTATTTTCGGTCCGTCGCATTCAAGCCGGAAGGAAAACACCATGTCTGACCTAGCCAACACCGCGCCGCGCCGGGCGCTCGTCGTCATCGACGTCCAGAACGACTATGACGGCGGCAACCTGGCCATCCAGCATCCGCCGTTCCGCGACAGCGTCGTCAACGTGACACGCGCCATGGATGCCGCCGCCGCTGCCGGCATCAAGGTGGTGGTCGTCAAGCAGATGGCGCCCGAGACGTCGCCGATCTTCGCCAAGGGCAGCCATGGCGGCGAACTGCATCCCGAGATCGCCAAGCGTCGTCGCGACCACTATGTCGAGAAGAATTTGCCGAGCGCCTTTACCGGCACCGATCTCGAGGCCTGGCTGCGCGCCAACGCCGTCGATACGATCGCGGTCATCGGTTACATGACGCACAATTGCGACCTGTCGACCATCATCCACGCCGTGCATATGGGCTTCGCGGTCGAGTTCCTGTCCGACGCAACCGGTTCGGTGCCCTACGCCAACAGCGCCGGCTATGCCTCGGCCGAGGAAATCCATCGCGTGGTGAGCATCATCCTGCAGTCCCGTTTCGCTGCCGTGCTCAAGACCGCCGAATGGATCGACTGCCTGAAGACCGGCACGCTGCCGGAACGCGACACCATCTACGTGTCCAACCAGCGGGCACTGGCGCGCAGCGCCGCGTAGCACGATCCGCAAACAGAAAGGGCGCCGCGTCGCTACGGCGCCCTTTCCGGTCGATATGGCAGGATCCTAGAACAGGCCTTCGATCTGGCCGGCCTCGTTGAGGAAGATCTTCTCCGACGACGGCTTGCTTGGCAGGCCAGGCATGGTCATGACCTCGCCGCAGATGATGACGACGAAGCCCGCGCCGGCCGAAAGCCTGACCTCGCGCACCGGCACGGTGTGGCCGGTCGGCGCGCCGCGCAGGTTTGGATCCGTCGAGAAGGAGTACTGGGTTTTGGCCATGCACACCGGCAGGTTGCCGTAGCCGGCCTGCTCCCAGGCGTGCAACTGGTCGCGCACCGACTTGTCGGCGATCGCCTCCGAGCCGCGATAGATTCGCTGCACGATGGTGTTGATCTTCTCGAACAACGGCATGGCATCGGGATAGAGCGGCGCGAACTGCGAGGCGCCGGATTCGGCCAGCGCCACCACCTTGTTGGCGAGGTCCTCGATGCCGGCCGAGCCCTTGGCCCAGTGCTTGCACAGGATAGCCTCTTCGCCCATCGAGGCGACATAGTCCTTCATCGCCTGAATCTCGGCGTCGGTGTCGGAATAGAAGTGGTTGATGGCAACCACCGCCGGCACGCCGAACTGGCGGATGTTCTCGATGTGGCGGCCGAGATTGGCGCAGCCCTTCTTCACCGCCTCGATGTTTTCCTTGCCGAGGTCTTCCTTCTTGACGCCGCCATTCATCTTCATGGCGCGCACGGTGGCGACGATGACGGCTGCCGCCGGCTTCAGGCCCGCCTTGCGGCACTTGATGTCGAAGAATTTCTCGGCGCCAAGATCGGCGCCGAAGCCGGCTTCGGTGACGACGTAGTCGGCGAGCTTCAGCGCCGTGGTGGTGGCGACGACCGAGTTGCAGCCATGCGCGATATTGGCGAACGGGCCGCCATGGACGAAAGCCGGGTTGTTCTCCAGCGTCTGTACCAGGTTCGGCTGCATGGCGTCCTTGAGCAGCACGGCCATGGCGCCGTCGGCCTTGAGGTCGCGGGCGAAAACCGGCGTCTTGTCGCGGCGATAGGCGACGATGATGTCGCCGAGGCGCTTTTCCAGATCCTTCAGGTCGGTAGCGAGGCACAGGATCGCCATGACTTCGGAGGCGACGGTGATGTCGAAGCCGGCTTCGCGCGGGAAACCGTTGGCGACGCCGCCGAGCGAGGCGATGATCTCGCGCAGCGCGCGGTCGTTCATGTCCATGACGCGGCGCCACACCACGCGGCGGGTGTCGATGCCGAGTTCATTGCCCCAGTAGATGTGGTTGTCGATCAGCGCCGACAGAAGGTTGTGCGCCGTGGTGATGGCGTGGAAGTCGCCGGTAAAGTGGAGGTTC
>NZ_RZSJ01000693.1:0-2960 GCF_003998025.1 Mesorhizobium sp. M8A.F.Ca.ET.021.01.1.1 | reverse complement strand
GCGCCGTGGCGCCGGCCTGGATCGACAGGCGACCCGCGACTTCCGACATCGGCGCCAGCAGCGGCAGCCCGCCACGATCGTCGGTCACGGTTTCATAGGCGATCGCCGTGACGCCCGAAGCGAGCAGGCCCTTGGTCTGCTCCGGATCCGGGGCCAGGTGGAGATAGGTGTACAGGATCTGGCCTTCGCGCAATTGCACCCACTCATTGGGCTGCGGCTCCTTGACCTTGACGATCATGTCCGACTTGGCGAACACGTCGGCGGCGGTCTTGGCGATGGTGGCGCCTGCAGCACGATAGGCGTTGTCGTCGGCGCCGATACCGGCACCGGCACCAGCCTCGACCAGCACTTCGTGGCCGTGGGCCACATATTCGCGGACCGAACCCGGCGTAAGGCCGACACGGTATTCGTGGTTCTTGATTTCCTTGGGGCAGCCGACGCGCATTTTCTTCTCCTGATCCGGGCCCTTTTGGGCTCACTCCCTGATTGTCGGAGTGAACCATGAATCGGCTCGCAAGTGTTTGCGAATGCGCTTGCGCGAACAGGAGGGTTTCGATAATCGTTGCGTGAAATAGCAGTATATTCGCAGGATTCACGAAGAATGCCGCTCGACAGGATTGATATCGCCATTCTGGAGACATTGCAGAAGGATGGCCGGATGCCGAATGCGGCCCTTGCCGAAAAGGTCGGCCTGTCGCAATCGGCCTGTTCGCGCCGGCTTGATAATCTGGAAAAATCCGGAACCATCCGCGGCTACCACGCCCGGTTGTCCAATGCGGCCCTTGGCCATCAGATGACGGCGATCGTCCACATATCCCTCTCCGGCCAGTTCGAGAAGACGCTGTCGGATTTCGAGGCGGCGATCAAACGCTGTCCGAACGTGCTGTCGTGCCACCTGATGTCGGGCGAGTACGACTATATCCTGCGGATCGCGGCCAAGGATCTCGTCGACTACGAGCGCATCCACAAGGAATGGCTGTCGGCGATGCCGCATGTAACGAAGATCAATTCGTCCTTCGCCTTACGTGAAATCGTCGACCGGACGGCCATGGGGCTAAAGCCGGAAATGGCTTAACGCCAAAGGCACACCCGGACGTCCTTCCCAATATAGCATGCGCCTTCGCGGTGAAGGTCTTCCCAACGTTCATCACCGTGAGTCGCGCGAATATCCGAGTTACCATAGCCGTCCCAAATATCGCCGTCCTTGTAGACGGCTGCCCAGTAATCCTCGGACATTTCACCAGCCCCACTATGCGTGTCAGGATAGTCGATACCCGCGAAAACTTGCCGGGGTCCCTGGATATTGAAATCGCCGCCCTTCTCGATTTGATAGGAGCATTTTCCGGATATGCGGGTCTGACCGTCAACAACAAGCAGGCAACGGCCCCATTTGTAACCGCTCGGCAAACGATGTCGTTGCGCGAGCGCGGGCGAAAAGGAAACAGCGATTGCAACGGCAGCCGCCATGGTACGCCCGATCATCTTGTCACCCATCGTGAAGCAGCCACTGTGAGGAGCGACCGGACAGTGTTGGTTCCCCAGGGCGCATGTCTAGGCAATCCTCCGCGGCACCGTGCTTTGAAAATCAGATTATTTATCGACCAAGTCGGATTTTTGTCACGTGACATTTGCGCTGCTTCCGCGCGGGGTAACCAGAAATCCGACCGGTCTCATTGGACCAAACAGGCTCTTACGCCTCCGTCACGATCCGATCCATCGGGATGTCGTGAGGTTGCGGATAGATGGTCGCGATGCGCTGCAATTCGTAGCCAACGCCGATGACCAGCGGCTTGAACGGCATGGCGGCCAGCGTGCGGTCGAAGAAGCCGCCGCCATAGCCCAGCCGATAGCTTGCCGGATCGATGCCGACAATGGGCGAGATGACGATGTCCGGCAGTACCGGATCGCCTTCGGCCGGGATCGGGATGTTCCAGACGCCTTTTTCCAACCGGTCGCCCGGTTTGTAGGCGCGGAAGATCAACGGTTGACCCTTTTCGACGACGATGGGCAGCGCGGTGCGGCCATCGCGTTCGTTGATAGACGCCATCCATGGCCGTAAATCCGGCTCGCCCCGAAACGGCCAGTAAAGGCTGACCATCCGGCCCGCTATGTCACCGATGATCGTGTCGAGGCCTTCCGCGATGCGCCGCGACATTGCGGTTCGGGCATCGGCGGAAACGGCAAGGCGCGCCGCGATCAGGCGTTCACGCTCGGCCTTTCGCCAGCGTCTCACGTCGGTCCAGTCGCTGAGTGGTGCCTGGAACGCGGGATCGAGTTCATGCATGAAGCAGGGCGGCGAAGAATACTGCGCCGGTCCTTCGTCCTCATGATCGTTGGTCATGCCTCACCTCATCTCGTGTTCGATGACGCTATACCTCGCGATACGATACAACATGTGCGTTCACGACATGGAACGACGAGTCTCGGGCACTGTCCTGCCATTGTTGCATTGCACAAAAACACCTACATCCAGGGCAGGCAATCTTGCCCATCAGGGGTGATGAAATGAGCGATGCCAGACATCATCTCGTCGTCGTCGGCGCCGGGTTCGGCGGCCTCGAATTCACCCGCGCGCTGGCTGGCGCGCCGGTGCGCATCACCATGATCGACAAGCGCAACCATCATCTGTTCCAGCCGCTGCTCTATCAGGTGGCAACCACGGCGCTGGCGACCTCGGAGGTGGCCTGGCCGATCCGCCATCTCCTGCGCAAGCGCAAGGATGTGACCACGCTGCTGGCCAATGTCACAGGAGTAGACCGGACCGGCAAACGTGTTGTGCTCGATGATGGCAGCGCCGTCGCCTACGACACGCTGGTGCTCGCCAACGGCGCGCGGCACGCCTATTTCGGCCATGACGAATGGGAGCCTTTCGCGCCGGGCCTGAAGACGCTGGAGGACGCCACCACCATTCGGCGCCGCATCCTTCTGGCCTTCGAGCAGGCGGAACGGGAACCCGACCT
>NZ_RZSJ01000692.1:0-2968 GCF_003998025.1 Mesorhizobium sp. M8A.F.Ca.ET.021.01.1.1 | reverse complement strand
ACCTTCACATAGGCCGCAAAATAAGGTTGATCGTTGCTCAGCGCACGCGCGTCGAAGACATAGTCGCTCGCGAGCTTTTCCCAGCCGCCGGTCAGAAGTGCGTGCCAGGTCATGCGCTGCAGTTCCGTCGCCGGCAACACCTGCGGACCGGCATCGGCATCCGCGCAGGCATCGAGCGTCGGATCGGCGGGTGCGGTCGGATCGCAGTCAGGATTTGCAGGCGTGGTCGGGTCGGCGGGTTGGGTGAGCGTCGCGTCCTGTCCGCTGCCGAAGATCGACGCGCGGTAATCATCGAGTACCTTCTGCGCCCCCGAGCCGTCATAAACCATTCCTGGATAATAGACTTCCTCCCAGGACATCGATTTGGTGTAGTCGCGCAGCGTCTTGATTTCGGTTTCCGTGAAGCCGCCACGCTTGAACAGCACCGTCGTGGTGGAGAGATAGCTCGACACGGCGAAGACATCGTTGGCGGCACCTTGGCGGTCGAAAATCTCCGCCGCTTCGGCGACGGTAGAATAAAGCTTGAGCACCGATTTTGGCGGCTCTTCCTTGTTCCACAAGGTGATCGACAGCACGCCGCCATCGGCAAGCGCGTGCATGTAGCTCAGCATCGCCTCACGCGTGTAGGCGTATTTCTCCGAAATGGCGAAGCCGCCGGGATTGGACAGGCCGACGCTGTCGGCCAGGCTGAGGTCGATGACATCGTAGCGCTCGACCGTATTGGCGAGGAACAGGCGCCCGTCATAGTCGATCACCTTGAGCCGCGGTTCCGCCAGTATATTGCCGGTGACATCCCTGAGGATCGGATCGCGGAAGGCCCGCAACGTCATCGGGTTGCTCTCGGCGACGGTCACCGAGGTCGAACCGGCATTGAGCGCGGCCTGTGTGGAAATGCCGCCGCCGAACTGCACAACGAATGTCTTGGGTTTCTCCTTGATGACATAGGGATAGTGCATCGGCAGATAGCGGAAATAGACTTGCTCGGCCGGCGCCAGGTTGCGCATGATGCCTTCCGGCCCGTCGCCGTCGCGATACATGCCGACATAGGTGTTGGCCGGAACCTCGGGCATGCCGAAGGCGGCGTTGTCGCTCAGGCCCGGCGCGAAATGCATGTAGGAGCTGGCATAGACCTGCAAATCGCCGAACGGCGAGACGCTGCGGTAGATGCGCTTGCCGTCCGGGAAGTTGCGGGCATAGGCGACACCCTTGTATTGCGAGACGGTGATGTCGGGTATGCCTGTAAGCCCGGGCAGCATGAGGTAGCCTGATATCGACAGCGCCGCGACCACCAGGCCCGCGACAACGCTCTTCCAGGCGCCGAACGCGGCGAACCACAGCAGCGAACCGGCGGCCCACAAAAGCAGCGGCACGACGATGATGGTTTCAGGCGCGAACAGATACAGCGACACCAGCACGACGAGGCCGGCAAGCCCCGAGCCGGTCAGGTCGGCGAAATAGACGCGGCCGAAGGCGGTGCGGCTTTTCAGGAAGACGATGCCGAGGAAGAAGGCGCCGGCCAGGAACGGCAGGAGGTAGAGCAGGAAATTGGCGAGCAGCCGCCATTTCTGCTGGGGATCGGACACCAGGAAGATGGCATTGAACGGCACCGTCTGGGCGATGAGGTTGGAGCCGACGGCGAGCGGGCCGATCAGCAACAGGGCCACCGTTGCGGCGCCTTGCCAGTGGCGATCGAACCAACCCTTGCCGGCGAAGATGACGACACTGGACAAGGAGAAACCAAGCATGGCGAGGCTGACCACCAGCGAGCCGAAATGCGACCAGCTGCCCACGGCAAACACCCGCATGACGGCGATCTGCAGGGCGATGATGGCGCCGGCGATCAGCCCGACCGCGAGGTAATGCGCAAGCCGTGGCGCCTCCAGCGAGGCGATGCCTGGTCGAGAGATCGATGCGACGGCTGCCATTCAGGCCCCTCGATGCGAATTCAGCAAGGCCGGTGCCGCCGCGCGGCGACTCAGCCGTTATGCGTGCCGACGATCTGGTCGCCTTCCAGCTTGGTGAAGGGCACGAAAGGCACCACCTTGCCGTTATAGATGTCCGAGCGGACGATGTTGAACGTGCCGTCGGCAAGCTGCTGCTTGATCACCTTGAGCACATGCTGGGCGCCCGGCGGACCGACGGGAATGACCATGACGCCATTGGGCTTGAGCTGCTGCAGCAGCGATGGCGGAATATGGTCGATGCCGCAGGTGACGATGATCTTGTCGAAAGGACCGACGCTCTCCCAGCCATAATAGCCGTCGGCATTGCGGCTGGTGACCGCGCCGAATTCGCTGTAGCCGCGCTCGATCAGCCCGTCATAGATACGGCGGGTGCGCTGCGCCAGCGGACTGATGATCTCGATCGTGTGCACCTTGTCGGTGAGGTTGGCCAGATAGGCCGACTGGTAGCCCGAGCCGGTGCCGATCTCGAGCACGGCTTCGCCGAACTGCACGTCGATGGACGTCGTCATGCGCCCGACCAGGTGCGGGCCTGAAATCGTCACGCCATAGCCGATATCGAGGAAGGCGTGATCATAGGCGCGGCCGAGGTTCTGCGGCAGCACGAACTCCTCGCGCGGCGTCAGCAGGAAGGCGCGCTTGTTGCGATCGTCCAGCACGTCCTTGTTGTAGACCATGATCTGGAAGCGATCGAATCGCTCAGCCAGCAACTTCGGATCCTCGCCGCGATTGGCCACCATCCAGTCGATGAAGGACTTCTTATCCTTGAACGGCACCTCCGCATTGCGGTCATAGGGAACCGGCACGGCAGCCTTGACGGCGGCCGGAAGAATGGAAAACGCCGCGGCTCCCGCCGACAGCGCCAAGAAGTCCCGACGCTTCATGGAAAAGCCTCCAAAGGTGACCTTTGCCACCTTGAAACCAAGCACTTGACCGGATTGCACCGCCTCCCAAAACGAGTCAATCGGCCGCCGGAAGTCGATCCGCCAGGCCGAAAAATTGTGGCA
>NZ_RZSJ01000691.1:0-2983 GCF_003998025.1 Mesorhizobium sp. M8A.F.Ca.ET.021.01.1.1 | reverse complement strand
GCAAAACAACCCCTCCCCCGCCACTGCCGTCGAAATCCAGAACCGGCTCGGTATGCATCACGGCTTTGCCTTCGACATGCAGGCGGTGTGCTCCGGCTTCGTCTATGCGGTGGCGACAGCCGACCTCTATATCCGCGGTGGCCTGGCAAAGCGCGTGCTGGTCATCGGCTCGGAAACCTTTTCGCGCATTCTCGACTGGAGCGATCGCTCGACCTGCGTGCTGTTTGGCGACGGCGCCGGTGCGCTGGTTCTGGAAGCGGGCGAGGGGGCCGGCACGATCGCCGACCGGGGCGTGCTGGCGGCCAGCCTGCGTTCCGACGGCGCGCACAAGGAGAAGCTCTTCGTCGACGGCGGACCGTCGACGACGGGAACGGTCGGTCATTTGCGCATGGAAGGCCGCGAGGTCTTCAAGCACGCGGTCGGCATGATCACCGATGTCATCGAGGCGACCTTCTCGGCCGCTGGCATTACCGCCGAAGACCTTGACTGGTTCGTGCCCCACCAGGCGAATAAACGGATTATTGACGCTTCAGCCAAAAAGCTCGGGATAGCAGAGCAAAAGGTGGTGGTGACCGTCGATTTGCACGGTAACACCTCGGCTGCTTCCGTACCGCTGGCGCTGTCGGTGGCCGTCGCCGACGGCCGCATCAAGAAGGGTGACCTGGTGCTCCTGGAGGCGATGGGCGGCGGCTTCACCTGGGGCGCCGTTCTGGTTCGCTGGTAAGTGGAGAACGGTCCGGTTTCGGTCCTTGACCTTGCCGGATCAATTACTTAGGCTCTGCCGCTGTTGTGCCGATTTTACGTTTGAACTGATGGGACGGTCGCATGGGGGGAAAAACACTTACTCGCGCCGACCTGGCCGAGGCCGTCTACAGAAAGGTCGGCCTGTCGCGCACTGAGTCCGCCGAACTCGTCGAGGCCGTGCTGGACGAAATCTGTGAAGCGATCGTGCGCGGCGAGACAGTGAAGCTGTCGTCCTTCGCGACATTTCATGTCCGCTCCAAGAATGAGCGCATCGGACGCAATCCCAAGACCGGCGAGGAAGTTCCGATCCTGCCGCGCCGGGTGATGACCTTCAAATCGTCCAACGTGTTGAAGAACCGCATCTTGCGTTCTCACCAGAACAGCAAGGCCAAGGGCGGCAAATAGCCTTCATTGCCCGGTTGAAAACCGGCGCGGCGATGACGGCGGGCTTGAATATTGCTTCACAAACCGCTGAAATAAGGCCCGATTCGGCGGTATGGCCGGATTGGTGTTCTGGCGTATGATCTGTTCCGCGCTGGCGGAACAAGCTCTTCTCCTCGTTGGGCGCGATCTCGTCTGAAGACCGTTCCGGGCCACGCTCCAGCGTGAGGATTTCGCCCATGGACAAGAGCCCCGACGCCTTCCGCACTATCAGCGAGGTCGCGGAAGATCTCGACCTGCCGCAGCATGTGCTGCGTTTCTGGGAGACGCGCTTCAACCAGATCAAGCCGATGAAGCGCGGCGGCGGCCGCCGCTACTACCGGCCGCAGGATGTCGAACTGATCAAGGGCATCCGCCACATGCTCTATGACCAGGGCTACACCATCAAGGGCGTGCAGAAGCTGCTACGCGAAAACGGCAATCATTTCCTGGTCGCCATCGGCAATGGCGATATGGCCGCGGTCGAGGCGATCTCGCAACGCAAGCAGGCCGACCAGGTGCCGCTGACGCCGGCCGCACAGCCGCGCGGTGGAGATGACGAACTGGTTGGCCAGCCAAGGGTCAAGCCCAGCCGCCGCTTCTTCGGCCTGGGCAAGAGCGACGAGGAAGGTCCGGTCGCGCCGGACGCGTCGAAACTCTCGCGTGACAATCGCGCGCTGCTGCAGGAGGCGCTGTTCGACCTCCTGGAATGCAAGCGTCTGCTTGACCAGGTGCGCTGACCGCGAGCACCGGGTGCTTTGACGCCTCGAAACCGGAACCGGCGGTCGGGTGAGGCGTTACGTTTCCTTCTGCAAGACAAGGAAACGCATGATGGCTTCATTTTCGACCCTTTCGGACATCGACCTCGAAAAGCAGGTCGCGGCTCTCTCGAGGGAACTCGCGGCGTTGCGCAAGGCAGTGTCAAAGCGGGGTGGCGTTTATTATGAAGACGGCCGTGATGCTGCTCTTGATACATATTCGGATCTTGCGGAGCGCCTGCGAGATGCCATGCCGGCAATCCGCAGACAGGGCAGGGTGATCGAGAAATCGGCACGCGACCATCCGGCGGCCGCCGCTGCGGTCGGCCTTGTCGTGCTCGGTCTCGTCGCCAGCCTGCTGTTTAGCCGGCGCTGACTGCCACCCCAGGACAAGGAATCCTGAGAAATGGCGGCTCGCCTTTCCAGGCCGGCCGCCATTCTCATTCATATCAGCGATTTGTAGTGCCGCTCCGGCATCTGGCACGAAGCGCGTCGGCATAGAGGCGTACGGCCCGTTTGTGCTTCCGACGCAAGAATGCGGATTGATCGAGCCGCCACAGCCGTTCGATTTCCCCGGCGATCGCCGGGTTTGTCCATGTGCCATATCCGGCGGCCGAGTAGACGGTGACCTCGCCGGCATAGAGACGATCGTCGGTGACCAGAAAATCGATACGGATATAATCGAGGTCGCCGGCTATGCCGGGCGCGATCGAGATCGCCTGGCGGACATAGGCGACGAGCCGCGCATTGACAGGCAAGGCCTGGTCCTCCCCGGGATAGTCTGGATCGCGGCCGGGCAACGGATTGGCGTCGCGGTCGAACAGCAGCGAGCGCTTGGCGTGCTTATCCTCCACCCAGACATGGGATATCACCCCGCTGCAGAGATGGACCTTGATGTCGGTGGCGATCGTCCCGCCGCTGAGTGCCAGCGGCTCCTCCACGAAAACGGCCGGTACGACAGGCCAATAGGCCCATTCGCCATTGCGCCGGCCGTAGCGTTTTTTGAGCCAGCGGCTGGCCTTGCGCACGATGGCGGCGCGATCGGGTTCGCCGTTGGAGAC
>NZ_RZSJ01000690.1:0-2997 GCF_003998025.1 Mesorhizobium sp. M8A.F.Ca.ET.021.01.1.1 | reverse complement strand
CAATCGAACAGCCCAGCGCCTGGACGCACCATCATGACCACGCCGAGCAATCCGATCAGCACGGTCGCCAGCGTCCGCCAGGAAACGCGTTCGCCAAGATACGGCCCGGCCAGTGCCATGATGAACAGCGGCGCCATGAAATAGAGCGCCACGGCGTCGGCCAGCGGCAGGGCGGCGATGGCCAGGTAATAGACCGTGTAGGAGGTGAACTGGATGAAGGCGCGTATGGTCAGCAGGCCGAAGCGCCGCGACAAGATGGCCCGCAAGCCAACATCGGCGTGGACGAGAACGATCAGGATCGGCAAGGCGACGATCGAGCGGATCGCCATCACCTCGGTCACCGGATAGCCGCTCGATACGGCTTTGACGAGCGGGTCCTGCAGCGAGAACACCAGCACGCCCAGGCACAGGCTCAGGATGCCGCGCACCATCCTATTGTGCATTCGTGTTCAGGCTCCCGCGCATACGATCCGGCGCCCCTGTCCAGATCAAAAAGAACCCGCCACCGTTTTCGGGCAGCGGGCACGAGTGAGGACTCTTCGATTGGTCCGCAGCCGATTTCGCGGCTGCATATCCAATGGGTGAGGCGACTATCGGTCGACGTTTGACATGTTGCAAACGAATTGGAATGATGCCAGCAATCAAATTTACTTATGATGGATGCCATGCGGCCAACCCTCGACAGCGATCTCCTGCGTACCTTCGTGGCCATCGCCGAGGCCGGCAATTTCACGAGGGCCGCCGAACAGGCCGGCCGCACCCAGTCGGCCGTGTCGATGCAGATGAAGAAGCTCGAGGAGTTGGTCGGCGACACCTTGTTCGAGCGCGGTTCACGTGGCGTCGCACTGACGCGGCGTGGCGGCGAACTCATCGTCAATGCCCGCCGCATCGTCTCGCTGCTCGACGAGACGGCTGCGTCGATGGCGGCGGCGCCGCTGGGCGGGCCGGTGCGCATCGGCATTCCGGAGGAATATGGCCACGCCATCCTGTCGCGCGCGCTCGGCGCATTCTCGAAGCGCCATCCAAAGGTCGAAGTCACGGTGCGCTACGCCCATTCGTGGGCGCAGGTTGCGGCGCTCGCCGCGGGCGAGCTCGATCTCGCCGTGGTCTTCGAGTGGCAGGACCTTTCCGGCGGCGAGGTGCTGATGCACGACCCGACCGTGTGGGTGACGTCGAACCTGCATCACATGCATGAGGAACAGCCGCTGCCGATCGCGCTCTACAACCGCGCCGGCTGGTGCAAGGACTTCGCCATCAAATCGCTGGAGCAGCGCGGCCTTGCCTATCGCGTCGCCTATACCAGTGACACCAATGGCGGCCTGAAGCTTGCCGTCACCTCAGGGTTGGCGATCGCGCCGATTTCGCGCAGCAACATTCCGGCGGACTGCCGCGAACTGACGTCCGCGGATGGGTTCGGCGACATCGATTCCTCCAATGTGGTGATGCACCGCAACCCGAACGCTTCCGGTGAAGCGATCGACGGCATGCAGGAGGCGATCCGCGAGGCGTTCGTCAACAGGCAGGTCCAACCGGCGTCATAGACGTCTTCGGTTGCTCCGCCGTTTACTATTTCAGTTCCAGCAACCGTTCCAGATAGCTGCGCTCGATATCGGGGCTGAGCGCGTTGCCGAGCCGCTTGCGGATCGCTTCCAGGATCTGGCGCGCGCGCTGCACGTCGATCTCATCGGGCACTTTCACCGAATCGCCGAAATCGGGACCCTGGCTGGCGCGCGGCCGGCCGAGCGGGTCACGGTCGGCGTCCTGCTGACGGCCACCTTCCTGGCTGCCGCCCTGGTCGCCCTGCATGGCCTGCATCTGCTTCATCATGTCCTTGGCGCCCTTGCGCAGCGCCTCGAGCGCCCGGCCCTGGTGGCCGACGGCCTCGTCGCCCTGACCCTCGCCAAGCGCCTGCTCGGCGCTGCCCATGGACTTGCCGGCTTCGCCAAATCCTTCATTGGGCTCCATGCCCATGCCTTCGAGGCCCTTCTTCAGCTGTTCGAGATCGCTTTTGAGCTGGCCCTGGCCTTCCTGCAACTGCTTCAGCGCATCGGCGAATTCCTGCGGCGTCATCGGCTTTTGCCTGGCGAGCGGATCGCGGTCCTCGCCAACGCCTGGCTTGTCCTGGTTCTCGCCGCTGCCTTCGCCGAGCTGCTCGTCGCGATTCTTGCCACGCTGTCGCTCGCCACGCTGCATCTGGTCCATGCGGAACGTGTCGTTCATCATCTCCTGCTGGCGCCGCAAAATCTCGCCGAGCTTGTCCATCTGCTGGCGCATCTGGCTGTCCTGCTCGCCGCCCTGCTGCTGGCGGCCGGCCTGAAGGTTGTTCATCATGTCCTGCAGTTGCGACAGCAATTGCTGCGCCTTGTCGCGGTCGCCCGACTTCGCCAGGTTCTCGATCTGGTCCATCATGCGGTCGATGTCGCTCTGGCGCAGTTCCTGGCCGTTCTGCTGCATCTGCGGCGCATTCGGGTTCTGCTTGGCGCGCTCGGCGAATTCCTGCAGGAACTGGTTCATCGCCTCGCGCAGTTCCTTCATCGCCTTCTCGATCTCGGCGTCGCTGGCACCGTTCTTGATGGCGTCCTGGAGCGCCTGCTGCGCCTGGCGCAGCCGCTTTTCGGCGGCCGATAGATTGCCCTCCTCGATGCCGAGCGCGATTTCCCAGAGATAGGCGACCTCGCCGCGCAGCTGATCATCGTTCCCGGCCAGTTTCAGCCGG
This sequence comes from Mesorhizobium sp. M8A.F.Ca.ET.021.01.1.1, assembly GCF_003998025.1. Taxonomy (NCBI): domain Bacteria; kingdom Pseudomonadati; phylum Pseudomonadota; class Alphaproteobacteria; order Hyphomicrobiales; family Phyllobacteriaceae; genus Mesorhizobium; species Mesorhizobium sp. M8A.F.Ca.ET.021.01.1.1. The sequence continues at coordinate 281 of NZ_RZSJ01000690.1, read as the reverse complement.
CTCATCGCGCTCATGATGGCGAGGTAGTGGGACATGTTGTCGAACGTGTCTTCAGGCCGCAGCGTGATGGCGTCCATCAGGTCGAGCACGCGCGGCTTGGCATTGGTGTCGAGCGCGAGCAGGCGGCGCTGTTCGATCACGGCGCGCGCCAGCGGGTTGGCGAATGGCCGCTCGGGCATCAAGAGCGTCTTGGTTTCGCTGGACGCGGTGTGTCCGGCGTCGTCGGTGGCGACCAGCGTCAGCTTGATGCTGCCGCCGGCCCAGACATGCTCGGTCAGATC
>NZ_RZSJ01000068.1:0-16788 GCF_003998025.1 Mesorhizobium sp. M8A.F.Ca.ET.021.01.1.1 | reverse complement strand
AAGCAGCCAAGGCCGCCGCGGAAGCCACTCCGGCCGAATAAGGTTTCGGAAATCCATTCAAAAGGCGGCTTCGGCCGCCTTTTTCGTTTTGGCGAACAGCCAGGCATTCTACCGTGGTTCTTCGTGTTTACGGACACCTTGGCGATTGGCCGAGACATCTGTGTGTCGTCATCCACGGGCGAAGCAAGGAGCGAAGCGACGCGGCGCAGACCCGAGGATCCATGCCGCAACTTCTGAGCGCCGCTACGGTGCAGAGCTGGCTCCGGTGAGCGCGACCCCATCTGAACCGCTGTGCTAGGTTGACCATCACGGCATGGATCCTAGGGTTTCCGCGACGTCGCTTCGCGACTGCTACACCCTAGGATGACGAAGTCTGGGATTCCCATCCTCTAAGATAGCGAAAACACAGCGGCAGGGAGCTTGACGCCTGATTATATTGTGTACTAACTAATCGTGTACAAATTAATTGGAGACTACGATATGGCACTCTACACCACACAGGCTCGCGTCACCGGCGGCCGCGCCGGCCATGGCGAGACCGCTGACGGTTTGCTCAAGGTCGACCTGGCGATGCCCAAGGAGCTCGGCGGGCCGGGCGGCGCCACCAATCCCGAGCAGCTCTTCGCCATCGGCTATGCCGCCTGCTTCGAAAGCGCCGTCCGCTTCGTCGCGCGCAAGCAGAAGCTGCCGCTCGCGGATGCCGCGGTAACCTCCACGGTCAGCCTGCTTCCCAATGGCGAGGGCTTCAGGCTCGGCGTCGCGTTGGCGGCGGAGACGAAAGGCCTTGATCAGGCGGCCGCGGAAGCGCTTGTATCGGCGGCGCATCAGATTTGCCCCTATTCGAACGCCATCAGGGGCAATGTCGAAGTGGCGCTTTCGGTAAAGGCGGTATGACGGCAAAGGTCGAAACGAAAGCCAGCGAAGTCCCGGCGGAAGCCGCCGGGGCGATCCCCGTGCCACGGCTCGATCAGCAGCTCTGCTTCGCGCTCTATTCGGCGAGCGGGCTGATGACTAAGCTCTACCGGCCGCTGCTCGATCCGCTTGGCCTGACCTATCCGCAATATCTGGTGATGCTGGCGCTGTGGGAACGCGCGCCGAGCACGGTGGGCGACCTTGGCGAGGCGCTCGGCCTGGATTCGGCGACGCTGACGCGGCTGCTCAAGCGGATGGAGGCGGGCGGGCTCGTCACCCGCCGGCGCGATGCCGCCGATGAGCGCCGGGTGCTGGTCGAGCCGACGGCCAAGGGCCAGGCCCTGCGCGCGAACATGAAGGATGTGCAGACCGCGCTCGATTGCGGCATGCCGCTGGAGCGGACCGAGCTCAAAACCCTACACGGCACGCTCACCCGCCTGGTCGCGGGATTGCGCGAAGCCACGATTGACCAAGATTGATCGCGGCAAGGACTGTCCTCAAAACCGCCTCCCAGAAGCACGGGAATCCACGTTGACGCGTAACGTCGCAGTGGACCCGTCTTGCAAGGCGCTTGCGGAAAGCTAAAGTCGGCGCTGGATTTTCCTGCCGCGCCGGCATCGCGCGGCCAATCATTTCGGGGGTGTGTCGTGACAAAATCAAAATTGCTGCTGGCCGGCCTGTTGGCTCTGGTCCTGGCGCCCGTTGCCGCCTTCGCGCAGGCGCTGCCCGATCTCGGCGGCAAGAAGGTGGTGGTGGTGACGGAAAACGCCTATCCGCCGCTGCAGTTCATCGATGCCAAGACCGGCAAACAGATCGGCTGGGAATATGACGCGATGAACGAGATCGCCAAGCGGCTCAATTTCAAGGTCGAGTACCAGAACACCTCCTGGGACGCGATGATCCAGGCGGTTTCCGACAACCAGTACAACATCGGCATGACCGGCATCACCATCAAGGACGACCGCAAGGAGAAGGTGGATTTCTCCGATCCCTACATGCGCTCGGAACAGTTCATGCTGGTGCGCGGCGATGAAAGCCGCTTCACCGACGCCAAGACCTTCGGCGCCTTCAAGGACGGACTGATCGGCGCGCAGGCAGGCACGACGCCGTTCTACACCGCCGTCTACAGCGTGCTCGACGGCAACGAGCAGAACCCGCGCATCAAACTGTTCGAGACGTTCGGGGCCACGGTACAGGCGCTGAAATCCGGCGACGTCGATGTCGTGCTGACCGACGGCACCGCCGGCAAGGGCTATGTCGACGCTTCGGCGGGCAAGCTGAAGCTGATCGGCGGCCCGCTCGGCACCGAGGATTTCGGCTTCATCTTCCCCAAGGGGTCGGACCTGGTGAAGCCGGTCAACGCCGCGATCGCCGCGCTCAAGGCGGATGGCACGCTGGATGCGCTGAACAAGAAGTGGTTCCTTGATTACAAGATGGGGCAGTGAGCCCATCTTGGTGCGCGCAGTGGATTTGCAGGAAATTGCGCTGACTCGGCGCGATTTCCTTTCCGGCGCCTTTTGATGCCATCCGCATCCACCACCAAACCCGAATTCCCCTGGTGGCTGGCCGTCGCCGCCATCCTTGCCTTGGCGGCGGCGCTGTTCATCGCCACCAGCGATCTCTACGCCCAGGTCTTCGCCACCGTCGCCAAGGGTATCGGCATCACCGTCTTCGTCACCGTCGTTGCCTTCGCCATGGCGTCGGTCATCGGTCTCGGCATCGCGCTGATGGGCCTGTCTGCTTCAACCTGGCTGCGGCAGATCGCGCGCTTCTATGTCGAGATCATCCGTGGCGTGCCGATCCTGGTGCTGCTGTTCTGGATCGCGTTTGCCGGCGCGCCGGCCTCCGTCGCGGCCTGGAACGCGCTGACCGCGCCGCTGCAGAATGCCGGCCTGTTCGGCGAGCTTCTGGTGCGCGACGTGTCGTTGCTGTGGCGCGCCATCATGGCGCTGACCATCGGCTATTCGGCCTTCATCTCGGAGGTCTTCCGGGCCGGCATCCAGTCGGTCGAGAAAGGCCAGATAGAGGCGGCGAAGGCTTTGGGGCTGAGTCGCGCGCAGCGCTTCCGGCTGGTCGTGTTCCCCCAGGCGATCCGCACCATCCTGCCGCCGCTCGGCAATGATTTCGTCGCCCTGGTCAAGGATTCCTCGCTGGTCTCGGTGCTCGGCGTCGCCGACATCACCCAGATGGGCAAGGTCTATGCGGCCGGCTCATTCCGCTTCTTCGAGACCTATTCGATAACGGCCTATATCTACCTCATCCTCACAGTCGGCCTTTCGCTGGCGCTCAGGACGCTGGAGCGGCGTTTGCGCCGCCAGCAGGAGGAATAGTTTTTCGGCAAGGACAGCGTTAGGCTCGGCTGCTGACCGGAGGAGGAGCTTGCCCATGAACATCGACAAGGCCAATGCGGCGCTGGATTCGGTCTACACCGCCGATACGCCCGAAACGCTGGCGCAGGCCTATGCCGCATGGGCGGCGACCTATGACAGCGAGACCGCCTCGCTCGGTTATCTCCTGCCGTTCCTGATCACCGCCTGGGTGGCGCGCCACGTGCCGGCGGGCGAGGGGCCGCTGCTCGACGCCGGCTGCGGCACCGGCCTGTCGGGACCTTCGTTGAAGGCGCTCGGCTACGGCGACATCGCCGGGCTGGATCTCTCGAACGACATGCTCAAGATCGCCGGCAGCCGCAACGCCTACAGCGAACTGAAGCAGGCGATGCTGGGCGGACCGCTGCCGTGGCCGGATGGGCATTTCCGAGCCTTCTTCTCGACCGGCGTGTTCACAATCAGCCATGCGCCGGCATCGAGCCTGCACGAACTGGTGCGCATCACGAAGAAGGGCGGCCACGCCATCTTCACCGTGCGCGACCAGGTGTTCGAGAGCGGCGGTTTTCAGGCTGTCTTCGACGAATTGGAGCAGGCAGGGAAATGGCGGGCGGTCGAGGCAAGCCCGTGGTTCCGCTGCTATGCGATCGGCGAGCCGGAGGCTCTGGTGAAGACGTTTGTGTTCGAGGTGCTTTGAGCGGACTTCCCTTCCCCCCTTGTGGGGGAAGGTGGATCGGCGCGATAGCGCCGAGACGGATGAGGGGTGTTCCAGGGGAAAGCCAGCGTCTCACTCCGCTGGAACACCCCTCATCCGTCGCCTGCGGCGACACCTTCTCCCACAAGGGGAGAAGGAAGAAGCGCTGACCCACGCCGCAATTGCCGAAAAGCCAAAACATTGCTATCTACCCGGCCATGGAAGAGCTTTTTGGCGATCCGGCTTACAAGGGATTCGTGCTGCAGGACAGAAAACGCCTGCCGTCGCGCTTTTCCGCGCGCGTGTCCGGCGCCCTGACCAGCCGACTTCGCTGATCCTGACGGCCGGCCGCGGGTTTGCGGCATCAGCTCTTTCCCATTCTCATATCGACGGATTTACGCACATGAGCGCACCGCGCACCCTCTACGACAAGATTTTCGACGACCATGTCGTCGACCGCCAGGACGACGGCACCTGCCTGCTCTATATCGACCGCCACCTCGTCCATGAAGTGACCAGCCCGCAGGCCTTCGAAGGGCTGCGCATGAGCGGCCGAAAAGTTCGCCATCCGGAAAAGACGCTGGCCGTGGTCGATCACAATGTCTCGACTTCGCCCGAGCGCAAGTTCGGCATCAAGAACGAGGAAAGCCGCATCCAGGTCGAGGCGCTGGCCAAGAACGCCAGGGATTTCGGCGTCGAGTATTATTCGGAGAACGATATCCGCCAGGGCATCGTCCACATCATCGGCCCCGAGCAGGGCTTTACGCTGCCCGGCATGACCATCGTCTGCGGCGACAGCCACACCTCCACCCATGGTGCTTTCGGCGCGCTGGCGCATGGCATCGGCACGTCCGAGGTCGAGCATGTGCTGGCGACGCAGACGCTGATCCAGCGCAAGGCCAAGAACATGCTTGTGCGCGTCGATGGCGTGCTGCCCGAAGGCGTCACCGCCAAGGACATCATCCTCGCCATCATCGGCGAGATCGGCACCGCCGGCGGCACCGGCTACGTCATCGAATATGCCGGCGAGGCGATCCGTGCGCTGTCGATGGAAGGCCGCATGACGATCTGCAACATGTCGATCGAGGGCGGTGCGCGCGCCGGCCTGATCGCGGCGGACGAGACCACCTTCGCCTATGTCAAGGACAAGCCGCGCGCGCCCAAGGGCGCTGCCTGGAACGCGGCGCTCGAATACTGGAAGACGCTGCGGACCGACGAAGGCGCGCATTTCGACAAGGTGATCGTGCTCGACGCGGCCAAGCTGCCGCCGATCGTCTCCTGGGGTTCCTCGCCCGAGGACGTCGTCTCCGTGCAAGGCATCGTGCCCAACCCGGAAGACATTCCAGACGAGAACAAGCGCACCTCCAAGCTGCGCGCGCTCGACTATATGGGCCTGACGCCGGGGACGAAGATCACCGACATCACGCTCGACCGCGTCTTCATCGGCTCCTGCACCAATGGCCGCATCGAGGATCTGCGCGCCGTCGCCAAGGTGGTCGAAGGCAAGACGGTCAGCCCGCATGTCGATGCCATGATCGTGCCGGGCTCCGGCCTGGTCAAGGAGCAGGCGGAAGCCGAGGGTCTCGACAAGATCTTCCGCGCCGCCGGGTTCGACTGGCGCGAGCCGGGCTGCTCGATGTGCCTTGCCATGAACGACGACCGGCTGAAGCCGCATGAACGCTGCGCCTCGACCTCGAACCGCAATTTCGAGGGCCGGCAGGGCTTCAAGGGCCGCACCCATCTGGTGTCGCCGGCGATGGCGGCGGCGGCGGCGATCGCCGGCCACTTCGTCGACATCCGCGACTGGAAGTAGGCCGTCCGATCCCGAGCGCATTCCAGGCCCCGGACCGCGTCGCTGTCCGGGGCCTTTCTTCATTCACGCGGCCGCATATGCGCCTTCGCTTAACCGCTTGTTTGGGCTTGCCCCCTATGGTCTTCCCCGACGTCAAACGAAGGGAAGTCACGGTCCTTTGGACACCGGCCTATTGATAGCGCTGCTCAATCCGACGATCGCGCTGGCGCTCGGCGCGGCGTTCCTCGTCCTGTGGTTCCATCAGCGCCATCGTCCCTACCTGGCGGTGCTGGCGCTCAGCTACTGCGTCTCGGCGCCGGGATTCCTGTTCCAGTATTTCACCTTGCCCATTGGCGTGGTGCTGACCAAGCTGGTGTCGAACATCTGCTTCTCCATCGCCGCCTGCTGCCTGTCCGGCGCCATCATCGCCCGCTATGGCAGGAAGGTGCCCGCAGTGGGAATCGCCGTTCTGGCGGGCGGCGGCCTTGCGGCCTTCGCGTGGTTCCTGTTCGTCACGCCGGATCTCACTTGGCGCATCCTGGCGATGAATTTCGGTTTCGGTGGCGTCAGCCTGCTCGTCGCCGCCGAACTGCGTCCGGTGCGCAACAATGGCCCGACAGAAATGATCCTGTTCGTGTTGTCGCTGCTGTCCAGCGTCAACTTCTTCGTGCGCACCCTGGTGGTGGTCATCGCGCACGGGCCCTTCGCCAGTTATGACGGCTTCTACGGCTCGTCCTATTGGACGACGGCGCTGTTGTCGCACGCGCTGCTGTCGCTGCTGATTGCGCTTTGCCTCTTCACCGCCGCCGCGCTCGACGTGATGAAGGCACTCAAGACGGAAACCCATACCGATCCGCTTTCGGGGCTGCTCAACCGCCGAGGTTTCGGGGAGCGCGCGGCCATGCTGCTGCAGCGTTGCGCCGTGGCCAAATTCCCGGTGGCGCTGGTGCTGGCCGACCTCGACCATTTCAAGGCCCTCAACGACGTGCACGGGCACGCCGCCGGCGACCGGGTGATCGCGGACTTCGCCGCCAAACTGCGCTCGGCCACGGGAGCACGAGGTGCCGCGGGCCGTATCGGCGGGGAGGAGTTCGCCGTGCTCCTGCCGCTGACCGATCTCGCCGCCGCGCGGCTGTTCGCCGAAGCGGTGCGCACGGTCTATTCGGCCGGCGGCGTCGACGGGCTTCCCGCCGGCACCAAGGTCACCGCCAGCTTCGGCGTGGCGGCCCGCAGCGGCGACGAGACGCTGGAACCCTTGATGCGCCGGGCCGACGAGGCGCTTTACAAGGCCAAGAAAAACGGTCGCGACAGCGTGCGCCTTTCCTACGAGCGACCGGAGACGGTGTTCGTGCCGGAGCCGGTCAAGGCCTGCTGACCACCACCTCCGCGCTTCGCGTTAACGTCTTTTTCGCCCGTCGATGTTTAGCTGTCGGCGGGGGTTTGAGGATCTATGAACGGCGCCAACTTCATCCTGTTGATCAACCTGTCGGTTGCCGGCCTGCTGGCGGCATCCTTCATGGCGGTCTCGTTCCATGATGCCGGCCGCGCCCCGGCGCGCTGGCTGGCGTCAGGCTATGTCCTGGGCATGGCCTACTTTGCCATCGAATTCAGCATTCCCGCCTTCAGCGACGCGCGGCTTCCGGTGGCTGCCGCCTTCGCCGTCTTCCTTGGCGCCACCATTGCCTTCAATGGCGGGCTTGCGCGAAAATATGGCGTGGCGCCGCCATGGACGCCGATGCTGTTCTTCCTGGCCGCCGCCACCATCGCGGTCTATTTCGTGCAGGATCTGCCGCGCCAGTCGCTCACTCGCATGATGGCCTACCAGCTTCCCTACGCAGTCATGCAGTTCGTCGGCCTTGGCATCGTCTGGTCGTCGCGGCAAAGCCGTGGCCGGCTCGATCTGATCCTGATGGCGGTGCTTGCCGCCAGCGGCCTGCAGTTTGCCTCAAAGCCTTTCATCGCGCATGCGCTGGGCGGCTGGGGCGCCAATCCGCAGGCCTATCTGCAAAGCAGCTACGCGCTGGTGTCGCAGTCGCTCGGCACGGTCTTCGGGCTGGCGCTGGCGCTGCTCATTCTGGCCATCCTGGTCCGCGACATACTCGCCGAAGTGACATCGAAGTCGGAGATGGACACGCTGTCGGGCCTGCTCAACCGTGGCGGCTTCACGTGCCGAGCGGAGCTGGCCGTGCACGACGCCACGCGTTCGGGCATGCCGGTGGCAATGGTCATTGCCGATCTCGATCATTTCAAGACCATCAACGACAGTTTCGGCCATGCCTCCGGCGATCGGGTGATCGAGACCTTCGCCGGCCTGCTGCGAGAAGCGGCCGAGAGCCATCACGTGGTTGGCCGCATCGGTGGCGAGGAGTTCGCCGTTATCCTGTCAGGCGCCAATCTTGCAACCGCCCGGCTGTTCGCGGAAGGCACCCGCCACGCATTCGGCGCGTTGCCCATCAGCGGGCTGCCGGCCGACAGCCGCTGCACGTCGAGCTTCGGCATTGCCGAGCTTCACATCGGCGAGGGTTTCTCCGACCTGATGCGGCGTGCGGATGAAGCGCTCTATCTGGCAAAGAATGCCGGGCGCGACTGCGTGCGTGTCTCCACCGGGCCGGCCGATGGGCTGGCCGTGGTAAAAATCGGCCAGGCCCGTTTCAGCGGCAGGGGCTGAGCTGCGGCATCCCGCCATCGGAAAGGCCGTACATATAGGAGCGGCCCTTGACGAACACCGGCGGGCGATAGCAGTCGCCGTCGCCCGATATGTCGTCGGATTCGTTCTGGTAGATCACTTTGGGCTGGCCGGCGCTGGTGTAGTCGGACAGCTGTTTGGCCAGCTTGCCTTCGCCGACAATGATGCGCTTGTAGCCGGCGGCGCTGTCGATGACGAGATTGCCGAACGAATCGGCGTAGACGCGGTCATGGTGGCGCAAGCCGGCCTCGGCCGGCGCGGCCACCGCAACCGCAAGTGCCGTCAGCGTGACGGCCGCGAGGCTTGTCCGTACTGATTTGGCCCGCACTGATTTGGAACGCATGTCGCTCTCCCTTTGTCGGCGCGAGAGAGATCGCGCCCCGATCTGGTCCGAATCGGAAATTAACCCTTTCTTAACCTTTGTTAAGGGGAGGAGCGGTTCCCTGGCCGTTTCTTAATGAACATGGTTAATTTATAGGCGTCGCGTTCGAGTTGCCGCCGATATCCACAGCCGGCCGGCGTGGCCCGCTGGAATCCCGGGTGAACTTGATCTTGGCGCGCCGCGTGGCTAGCGTGCCCGGGCATGAGAGGGGCAGCACATGATATTTGGCCGAACGGTTCGGGTGTCGTTCGTTATTGCGCTGCTTCTCGCGGCCGGTGCCTGTGTGCCGCAAGACGGCGCGCCCAAGGCAGCGAGCACGGTGACACCCGTGGTGGCGCCTGCCGCCCCCGCCCAGCAAAAGCCCGCGCCGCCGGCGACCAAGATCACCACGGATCTCACGGCGCCACGCTTCACCACGGGCACGGCCACCTATAGATGCGGCAATGGCGGCATGATCACCATCCAAAATCTCGGCACGTCGTTGCGCGTGGTGGGGCAGGAAGGCGCCACCGAGGAGTTCGCGGCGTCGCCGGCCAACCAGAGCAGCCGCTACCAGGCGGTGACGCATGACGCAATCGTGATCGACGGACGCGAGGCGCTGGTGATGAAGAGAGGGTCGACGCCGCAGACCTGCACCCGCTGACGCAAATCCCGACACGGCAGCGCCCCGGGCCAGACATGCTGCACTGCAGCGATATCGAGCCGGCTTCGGGTCCCCAGCCGCTAATCGATTGAAGCCGCATCCGGCCTTTTAGTCAGACTAAATTACGTTTTCGAAACGGTTTTCTGGCTTTGACGCGGTGCAAAAAGAGCATTAGAAACCGGCTGTCCGAAGTCGCAACCGGAAGCGGCAATGCCGCATTTCCACCTGAGGCGGGAGACGCCGAACTGGGGCAGCCATGAGCAAATCACCAGCCACCCAAGCCAGACGCGAAAGGCCGCTTTCGCCGCACCTGACGGTCTACCGGCCGCCGATCACCATGACGATGTCGATCATCCATCGCATCACGGGTGGCGCGCTCTATTTCGGCACGCTGCTGGTCGCCGTCTGGCTGATGGCGGCGGCGAGTTCGCAAGCCACGTTCGACTGGGTGAACTGGGCTTTCGGCACCTGGCTCGGCCGGCTCATCCTGTTCGGCTACACCTGGGCGCTGATGCATCACATGCTGGGTGGTGTCCGCCATCTGGTCTGGGACACCGGCGCCGGCCTGGAAAAACACACGGCCTCGAAGATCGCCTGGGCGACGCTTGCCGGTTCGGTCCTGCTCACACTCCTGATCTGGATCGCCGGCTATATGGCGCGGGGAGCCTGACCATGAGCACCGGAAAGACCGACATGCGTACGCCGCTCGGCAAGGTCCGCGGCCTGGGCTCGGCCCGCGAAGGCACCGGGCATTTCTGGCGCCAGCGCCTCACGGCGATCGCCAACATCCCGCTGACGCTGTTCTTCGTCGGCTTCCTCATCGCGCTCAACGGCCATGGCTACGCGGAAGTGCGCGCGACGCTCGCCAATCCCTTCGTGGCCCTGGTGCTGGCGCTGATGCTCATCTCCGGGCTCTATCATATGCGGCTCGGCATGCAGGTGATCATCGAGGACTATGTGCATGGCGAGGGCATGAAGCTCGCGCTGATCGCACTCAACACCTTCTTTTCGATAGCGGTCGGCGTCGCTTCGCTCTTCGCCCTGCTCAAACTGGCATTCGGAGGCTGAAGTCTTGGCCCAGGACACGAAATCAGCCAACACGGCAGGCTACACCTTTGTCGACCACAAGTTCGACGTGGTCATCGTCGGCGCCGGAGGCGCTGGCCTGCGCGCCACGCTCGGCATGGCCGAACAGGGCCTGCGCACGGCCTGCATCACCAAAGTGTTCCCGACGCGCTCGCATACGGTCGCCGCGCAAGGCGGCATCGCCGCCTCGCTCGCCAATATGGGTCCGGACAACTGGCAGTGGCACCTCTTCGACACCGTCAAGGGGTCGGACTGGCTGGGCGACATCGACGCGCAGGAATACATGGTGCGCGAGGCGCCTGGGGCAGTCTACGAGCTCGAGCACTACGGTGTGCCGTTCTCGCGCACGGAAGAGGGCAAGATCTACCAGCGGCCGTTCGGCGGCATGATGATGAATTTCGGCGAAGGCCCGCCGGTGCAGCGCACCTGCGCGGCCGCCGACCGTACCGGTCATGCCATGCTGCACACGCTCTACGGCCAGTCGCTGAAGAACAACGCGCAGTTCTTCATCGAATATTTCGCGCTCGACCTGATCATGGAGCCGGACGGCACCTGCACCGGCGTGGTGGCCTGGAACCTCGACGACGGCACCATCCACCGTTTCTCCGCCAAGATGGTGGTGCTGGCGACCGGCGGCTATGGCCGCGCCTATTTCTCCGCCACCTCGGCGCATACCTGCACCGGCGACGGCGGCGGCATGGCGGCGCGCGCGGGGCTTGCGCTGCAGGACATGGAGTTCGTGCAGTTCCATCCGACCGGCATTTACGGCGCCGGCTGCCTGATCACCGAAGGCGCGCGCGGCGAGGGCGGCTATCTCGTCAATTCCGAGGGTGAGCGCTTCATGGAGCGCTATGCGCCGTCGGCCAAGGACCTTGCCTCGCGCGACGTGGTCTCACGCTGCATGACGATGGAGATCCGCGAAGGCCGCGGCGTCGGGCCGAAGAAGGATCACATCTTCCTGCACCTCGACCATCTCGACCCGGCCGTGCTGCATGAGCGGCTGCCGGGCATCTCGGAATCGGCCAAGATCTTCGCCGGCGTCGACCTGACCAAGGAGCCGATCCCGGTGCTGCCGACGGTGCATTACAATATGGGCGGCGTGCCGACCAATTATTGGGGCGAGGTGCTCAACCCGACCGCCGAAAATCCAGACCGGGTCTCGCCCGGCCTGATGGCGGTCGGCGAGGCCGCCTGCGCATCCGTGCACGGCGCCAACCGGCTGGGCTCGAATTCGCTGATCGATCTGGTCGTCTTCGGCCGTGCCGCGGCCATCCGCGCCGGCGAGGTGATCGACCGCAATTCGCCCATCCCTTCGCCCAACGCGGCCTCGGTCGAGAAGATCATGGACCGCTTCGACAGGCTGCGTCATGCCAACGGCTCAACGCCGACGGCGGTGCTGCGCGAGAAGATGCAACGCGCCATGCAGGAGGACGCTGCGGTGTTCCGCACGCAGGAATCGCTCGAAAAAGGCTGCAAGCGCGTTTCCGAGATCTGGGGCGAGCTCAAGGACATCAAGGTCACCGACCGCTCGATGATCTGGAATTCGGACCTGGTCGAGACGCTGGAGCTGGAAAACCTGATGGCCAACGCCATCACCACCGTCTATGGCGCCGAAGCGCGCAAGGAGAGCCGCGGCGCGCATGCGCGGGAAGATTTTTCCGCCCGTGACGATGCCAACTGGCGCAAGCACACGCTTGCCCATCTGAGCGAGGACGGCAATGTCACGCTGACCTACCGGCCGGTGCACACCGAGCCGCTGGTGGCCGAAAAGGACGGCGGCATCAGTCTCGCCAAGATCGCGCCGAAGGCGCGAGTGTACTGACAATGGCTACGGCGGCGGGATATTCCGGTACGCCCCTTCCGGCCAAGCTCGGCCTGAAGGACGGCATGATTGCCGCCTTCATCGCGCTGCCGAGGGAACTCGAGAGCCTCACAGGGGCCGTTGATTTCGCCGAGGTCGACCGGCTGGCCGAATGGTCCGACATTTCGGGCGCAACCCTGAAATACGATGCCGTCCACGCCTTCACCAGACAGCGCGCCGAGATCGAGGATCGCCTCGGCGCCGTCGAAGCGGCGATCAAGCGCGATGGCATGGTCTGGGTGTCCTGGCCAAAGAAGGCCTCGAAGGTGGTCACCGACGTCACCGAGGGCGTTGTCCGCGCTGAAGCGCTCAAGTTCGACCTTGTCGACGTCAAGGTCGCCGCCGTGAACGAAATCTGGTCCGGGCTGAAGCTCGTCATCCGAAAGGACCTGAGGTAATGGTCGAACTCACGCTTCCCAAGAATTCCAAGGTCCAGCAGGGCAAGACCTGGCCGAAGCCGGAAGGCGCGACCAACCTGCGCGAATACCGCATCTACCGCTGGTCGCCGGACGATGACGAGAACCCGCGCATGGACACCTATTTCGTCGACATGGACGATTGCGGGCCGATGGTTCTCGACGCGCTGCTCTACATCAAGAACAAGATCGATCCGACGCTGGCCTTGCGCCGCTCCTGCCGCGAAGGTATTTGCGGCTCCTGCGCCATGAACATCGACGGTTCGAACACGCTCGCCTGCACCAAGGGCTGTGACGACATTTCCGGCGCCGTCAAGGTCTACCCGCTGCCGCATATGCAGGTGGTCAAGGACCTGGTGCCCGACCTCACCAATTTCTATGCCCAGCACGCCTCGATCGAGCCGTGGCTGAAGACGGTGTCGCCGACGCCGGCCAAGGAATGGCTGCAGAGCCATGAAGACCGCGAGAAGCTCGACGGGCTCTATGAATGCATCCTGTGCGCCTGCTGCTCGACCTCGTGCCCGAGCTACTGGTGGAACGGCGACCGCTATCTCGGCCCGGCGACACTGCTGCAGGCCTATCGCTGGCTGATCGACAGCCGCGACGAGGCCAAGGGCGAACGACTCGACAATCTGGAAGACCCGTTCCGGCTCTATCGCTGCCACACCATCATGAATTGCGCGCAGACCTGCCCGAAGGGGCTGAATCCCGCGAAGGCGATCGCCGAAATCAAGAAGATGATGGTGGAGAGACGGGTTTAGGCCTTCGCTTGCGGCAATCTCCAACGCAGCGATCCTTCGCGCCCCCCTTTGTCCTGCCGGACATCTCCCCCACGGATGGGGAGATTGGCCGTCATCCTGGCTTTGGCCAATCTCAAGGTTGAAAGATCGGGCGCCGTCGGCGAAGCTGCCGATCCCCCCATGGGGGGGAGATGTCCGGCAGGACAGAGAGGGGCGCTGTCCCGCGAGCGTCAGAAAGGATAGCAGCCCAATGACTGACCTTCCCATCCTCTCTCCCGTCGAAGCGCGCGTGCTTGGCTGCCTGATCGAGAAGAAGGAGCTGACGCCGGACGTCTATCCGCTGACGCTCAATGCGGCACTTGCCGCGGCCAACCAGAAGACGGCGCGTGAGCCTGTCATGGCGCTGGAACAGACAGAGGTGCACCGGGCGCTGAAGCTGCTTGAGCAGAAAGGGCTGGTGCGGCAGATGTTCGGCTCGCGCGTCGAGCGCTACGAGCACCAGATGGCGCAGCGCTTTTCACTGACCACGCCGCAGACCGCCTTGCTTGGCCTGCTCTTGCTGCGCGGACCGCAGACGGCGCATGAACTGCTGGCGCGAGCCGAGCGCATGGCACGGTTTTCGTCGATCGAGGATCTGCGCGGAGAACTCGACATGCTGATCGGCCGCCGGCCGCCGTTGGTGCAGGAAATTCCGCGCGGGCCGGGCCAGCGCGAGGACCGCTATGTGCATCTGCTCGCCGGCCCGGTGGACGTCGCAGCGCTATCGGCGCAACGGAGTGTGACGGCGATGCCTGCCTCCGACCTGGAAGCGCGGTTGGAGGCGCTGGAGCAGGAAGTCGCGGCACTACGCGCGCGGCTTGATGCGCTGGGCGCTTAGCCCTCTTCTCTGATTAACGTGCCCGGCGCGACCATGCGCGCCGGATTTCACACGGGATGCCGCAATCTCAGCCAAGCTTGGCGTCGAGCGAAACCTTGATCGCGCCGAGCGCCTTGGAAACCGGGCATTCGGCCTTGGCCTTCTCGGCCAGTTCCTTGAACTTCGCCGCATCGATGCCGGGCACCTTGCCGACCAGCGTGATCGCGCTGCCCGTGATGCCGGTGCCGGGAACCAGCGTCACCACGGCCTTGGCGTCGAGTTCTTCCGCCGGCGTGCCGTTCTCGGCCAGGAAATGCGAGAGCTGCATGGCGTAGCAGCCGGCATGGGCGGCGGCGATCAACTCTTCCGGATTGGTGCCGGATTTGCCGCTTTCGTCCTCGAAGCGCGCCTTGAACGAATAGGGCGTACCCTTCAGGGTTCCGCTCTGGGTGTCGAGCGTGCCCTTGCCTTCTTTCAGATTGCCTTTCCAGACGGCGTTTGCGGTGCGGTCCATGGAGTCCTCCTGGGTTGTCGTGAACTTTGTCGTGGGTGAGCCAGCGTCAGGCCAACTATAGCGCGGGCGTGCGCGAAGACCACTGCGCTGTTTGCACCACGGCGCGATGACGGCCCCCTTCTTCCGGGAAAAAATATGCATGCAAAAATGTCGGCTTCCATCCGGGCCGACCGTCCTGCGGGCGGCCACGGGAATTGTGGCCGGATGGAGGTTCACATGGACAATCTGTTTTTCGCGCTGTGGAAGAGGCCGGGCCGCAGGCCTGAGCGAGAGGAAGACTTCTGGCTGGACCCGCCGGCGTCCGGCTTCGGCAGGCTGCTGGCCGCTGTTGCCATCATTGTGGTCGCGGCATGCCTTCTCGATCATGCGGCGGCGGTCGACCGCAAGGCTGACATGGTTGTCGCCGCATCCTATGGTTTGGCGCAGGAAGGGAGCTTGAAATGAAATATGTCTGTCTGGTCTATGGTGAGGAAAAAGATCTTTATGCACTTACCGCCGAAAGGTCGGCCAAACTCGACGCCGACTCGCTGGCCTACGACAGGTCATTGGATCAACAAGGCAAGCTGATCGTCGCGCAGGCACTGCAATCGGTGACGACAGCCAAGACCGTGCGCCGTCGCACGGGCAAGCGATTGATCATCGATGGGCCCTTCGCCGAAACCAAGGAGCAGTTGCTTGGCTTCGTCATGGTCGAGGCCGAAAATCTCGACGAGGCGCTGGACATTGCCGCCGGCATTCCGCTGGCCGAAATCGGCACGATCGAGGTTCGGGCCGTCTACGACATACCGGGGTCATAGGCGCCCCCCGGCTTCGATGGCGCGAACCGGCTTGTTTACCCGCCTAAGCTTCACCAGCCACGAATTGTTTTTTCTTCGTTAGAGGCAACTCTTGCGTGTTGAAGCAACGCGACAGTTCTCCTATCGTCGCCGGGATTTTCGGGGGATTTGGACATGCCTTTCCTGATTGCTGTCCTTGGCGTGCTCGGCGCGGCGGCGTTCTGGTGGTACCGGATGAAGGCGATGAACGACGCCGCGCGCGAGGTCGCCGACGTCGTCGGGCGCGTGCAAGGCAACATCAGGCGCAAGAAACTGCGCAAGCAGGCCGCGCTCTCGCCGCTGACGGCGATCGACGATCCGGTTGTGGCCGCCGCGACGCTGATCACCGCGATGGTTTCGGAAGATGGCCCGGTTCTGCCGCAGCGCGAGGCTGTCATTCGCGAGGTGATTTCGCAGATCGCGGCCGGCCAGAAGAAGACCGACGAGGCGGTTGTCTATGCCAAGTGGGCTGCCTCGCAAATAGACGACACCACCATTGTCATCGACAAGCTAGCACCCTTCTTGCGCGAACGCCTCGACCCGAGCGAACGGGACGATCTGCTGCAGATGCTGAACCGGGTTGCTCAAGGCGGTGAGCGGGGCCTGAAGATACCGGACCAGCGCATGCTGCGGCTGCGCCAGAAGCTCGGTTTTGAAGTGAACTAGGACCCTTGGGTCCATCGGCAGTTCGCAGACCTTGGTGATTGATGACGAAGCTGGGCAGGTTCAGATCGCCTCGCCCTTCAGCAGCCTTGGCGTGCCGGCGGAAAGGCCCGATGCCTGGCGGATGAAGAACTCCTTCAGCCGTGGCATGCGTTCGACGAGGCCGAGGCCGATGTCGCGGACGGTGCGCAGCGGGGTGATGTCGTTGGAAAACAACCGGTTCAGCACATCCGTCGTGATGCCCATCTGCACCGTGTCGAAACGGCGCCATTGCTGGTAGCGCTCCAGCACGTCTAGAGCGCCGATGTCCTGGCCGAGCCGGTCGGCCTCGACGATCACCTCGGCAAGTGCGGCCACATCCTTGAAGCCGAGATTGAGGCCCTGGCCGGCGATCGGATGGATGC
>NZ_RZSJ01000689.1:0-3004 GCF_003998025.1 Mesorhizobium sp. M8A.F.Ca.ET.021.01.1.1 | reverse complement strand
ACGGCATCCTGGACCGCGTTCGCGGCGCCGACAATGAGGCGCTGGTCAACGAAGTGGTGCTGCGCTCGCAGAGCCAGGCCGAATATTCACCCAAGAACATCGGCCATTTCGGCCTCAACCTCAGGCGCTACGCGCATTTCACCTCGCCGATCCGCCGCTACGCCGACCTGATCGTCCATCGTGGGCTTATTGCCGCACTCGGTCTTGGACCCGGAGGACTGACGCAAGACGAGGAGGCGCGCCTCGAAGACGTTGCGGTGCTGATCTCCGGCACGGAACGGCGCGCAATGGCTGCCGAGCGCGACACGGTCGACCGGCTGATCTCCGCCTACCTCGCGGAGCGCATCGACGACCGCTTCGACGCCCGCATCTCCGGCGTCACCAAATCAGGACTTTTTGTCCAATTGCCGCAGTATGGCGCCGATGGTTTCATCCCGGTGTCAACTCTCGGCGGCGATTACTATATATACGACGAAACGGCCCGCTCCCTGTTCGGAGAACGCTCGGGCAAAGGCTACCAACTGGCGGACCGCGTCGAGGTCCGGCTCGTCGAGGTGGCGCCAATGGCCGGCGCGATGCGCTTCGAGATGTTGACCGACCCAAAGCCCCTGCCAGGCTCCAGCAGGTCGTTTCACAAGGCTAAGGGCCGCGCCCGTGCGTCGCAATCGCGACCGGGGTCGCGCGGCAGGAGACGATGATGGAACAACAGGTTTTTGGCGGCGAACATCACTCGGGCCGGATTGCCCGCCCATTGTGGACGGCGATGAAGCGAGGGCTCTTGGGCCGCTGCCCGAATTGCGGCGAAGGCAAGCTCTTCCGCGGCTTCACCAAGACCGTCGAAACCTGCAGCGTCTGCGGCGAGGAGATTCATCACCATCGCGCCGACGATTTGCCCGCCTATCTCGTCATCGTCATCGTCGGCCACATCGTGCTCGGCGCCTTCATGGGTGTCGAGGCGACCTCGACGCTCTCCACCTGGCAACACATCCTCATCTGGGTGCCCTTGACCATCCTTCTCTCGATCGCGTTGCTGCAGCCTGTCAAAGGCGCCGTCATCGGATTGCAATGGGCGTTCTATATGCACGGATTTGGTGGCGAAAAGGATGTGATCGAGCCGCATCCCGGGGCCTGAGGTGTTGGCTGGCGCAACATGCCAATCGTTAAGGCCACTTTCGCATGCAAGAAGTTTCCGCTAGGTCCCGCGCATGGAAGCTATGACCAAGGCGGACGTCGACAAGATCGACAAGGGCCTGGCCGTGCATGACGGCCGGCCCCTGCGTCCGCGTGATGCCGCGACGCTCATCCTGCTCGACCGCAAAGGCGACGACGTCCTGGTGCTGATGGGACGCCGCCACGCCGCGCACGCCTTCATGCCAGGGAAATTCGTTTTCCCGGGCGGCCGCACAGACCCTGCCGACAGCCGCATCCCGACGGCGACCGCCCTTAACCAGCACGAAGAAGCCAAGCTGACGGCCGGCCCCGGCCGCACCAGCCACGCCCGAGCCCGTGCCATCGCTTTGTCGGCGGTCCGCGAAACCTATGAGGAAGCCGGCCTGCTGATCGGCCGCAAGGGCGCCTTTGCGTCGACCAGGCGCGACTGGCAGGGTTTCGTCGAACATGGCGTGGCACCATCGCTGGAGGCGTTGCGCTTCGTCGCGCGCGCCATCACGCCGCCGAACCGGGTGCGCCGATTCGACACCCGCTTCTTCAGCGCCTGGCGTGGCGACGTCGCCATCGAATTGCCCGATGGCGGCCCGACCAACGAGCTGGAGGAACTGGTCTGGCTGCCGCTCGCCAAGGCCAAGCAGGCTGATATACCCGACATCACCCGAATGATCCTGGACGAGTTGGAAAGGCGGCTCGCCCACGATCCGCTGCTGCGTCCGGGTGGCCCCGTCCCCTTCTACCGGCTTGTCCGCAACCGCTTCACCCGCGAACTTCTCTAGAGCAATTCCAGGAAAAGTGTGACCCGGTTTTCCCGGGACAAGAGCGAAGCACTTGCCCTTGGGAATTGCGTAAGATCAAACAGACAGAGTATTCAGCATCTCATGACGGTCGATACCCAACCACAGGGCGACGAACGCGTACACTGGCTGCCGATGGTGGCGGCGATCTCGTCGATCAGCGTCGTCGGCATTGCCATCGGCCTCGGCATGCCGCTGCTCAGCGTCATCCTGGAAACACGCGGCCATTCGGCCTCGATGATCGGCCTCAACCCGGCCGTAGCCGGCCTGGCCTCGATCGCCGGGGCGCCGCTCGCCACGCCGCTCGCCATGCGCTTCGGCGTCGCCTGGACGATGATCGCCATGATTGCTACCGGCGCGCTGGCTTTCGTCGGTTTCCATTTCGCGCCTGATTTCTGGATGTGGTTTCCGCTGCGCATCGTGCTGCACATCGCGCTGACGGTGCTGTTCATCCTGTCGGAATTCTGGATCAGCACGTCGGCGCCGCCGCACCGGCGCGGCCTTGTGCTTGGCATCTACGCCACCGTCCTGTCGCTCGGCTTTGCCGCAGGGCCGTGGCTGTTCGCCCATCTCGGCAGTTCCGGCTTCAGGCCGTTTGGCGTCATCATCGCCCTGGTGACGCTCGCCGCCATACCGGTTCTGGCCGCCCGCAACGAAAGCCCTACCATCGTGGCGGAGAGCGAGACCAGCCACTTCCTGCGCTACATCTGGCTGGTGCCGACCGCGACTTTCGCCGTGCTGGTGTTCGGCGCGGTCGAGACCGGCGGCTTCGCGCTGTTCCCGGTCTATGGCAACCGCATCGGATATTCCGAGGCCGACGCGGCGTTGCTGCTGACCATGATCGGCCTTGGCAATGTGCTGTTGCAGATCCCGATCGGCATGATCAGCGACCGCGTCTCGGACCGGCGCTATCTGCTGCTCGCCTGTGCCACGGTTGGTCTCGTCGGCACGATATTCATGCCGTTCTTTGCCGCGAACTGGCATTTGATGGCAGCGCTTCTCTTCGTGTGGGGCGGTGTCGTTGCTGCCATGTACACGAT
>NZ_RZSJ01000688.1:0-3020 GCF_003998025.1 Mesorhizobium sp. M8A.F.Ca.ET.021.01.1.1 | reverse complement strand
GGAATGGCGGCTTCGTCTATGTCTCGCAATCACTGGCCGGCGAAGCCGTCGCGGCCACCGAAGCCGAGGACGGCCAATGGGCACTTACCTTCCATGATTATCCGCTTGGCATCATCGACACCAGACGCATGAAGCTCGTCCGCCGCAGCGCCGCGCCAACCAAACCGCTTGGCGCTGCGGCGGATGCATAGGGGGAGAACTGTTACCTATGTATCCGGTTCAATCTGTTACCCATCTATCGGCTGGACAGCTGTCATCGACGGCTTCGCTAGTCGCCGGCGTTGCAGAAGGGCGCCGGCTTCACCACAGCTCCCTTCTCCCCGTCACTATACGGGGAGAAGGTGCCGGCAGGCGGATGAGGGGCTGCGCCAACCGAGGCCCCTCAAGCTCCACTATCTCACAGGCCGTTGTCTTTCAGCACCTGCGCTGCGTTTTCCTTGGTGATCTTCTGCGTCGGCAAGGTGATGGTCTTCTCGACCTTCTCGCCGTTCAGGAACTTGATCGCCTGGCGCAGGCCTTCCGCACCTGGGGTGACATAGGTGAAGGTCGCCGTCAGCTCGCCCTTGTTCACCATCTGCACGCCTTCGTTGGGCAGGCCGTCGATGCCGATGAACTTGATGTCCTTCTCGCGGCCGACATCCTTGGCGGCGAGATAGGCGCCGTAGGCCATCGGGTCGTTATGGCCGTAGACGAGATCGATCTTCTCGTTGGTCTTCAGCGCGTTGGCCATCAAATTGTAGGCCTGGTCCTGTTTCCAGTCGCCCGACTGCTGGTCGAGCAGGTATTTGATGCCCGGCTCCTTGTCTGTGAATTCATGGAAACCATCATGGCGGTCATGCGCCGGCTGGGTGCCCATGCCGCCCCAGATCTCGACGACATTGCCTGCCGCCTTGCCCTTGCCGCCGAGCAGTTCGACGGCATATTCGCCGGCCGCGCGGCCGATCAGCTTGTTGTTGCCGCCGACGAACTGGGTGAAGTCCTTGGTGTCGACGTTGCGGTCGAGCACGAAGACCGGGATCTTGGCGTCGATCGCCTGCTGCACGACGCCGGTCAGGCCGGCCGATTCCTTCGGCGACACCAGGAGCGCGTCGACTTCCTGGCGGATCAGGTTCTCGACGTCGGCGACCTGCTTCTCGGTCTTGTCCTCGCCGTCGGTGATGATCAGCTCGACATCGGGATGCTTGGCGGCCTCGGCGATGATGTCCTTGTTGAACTGGGCGCGCCAGGGCTCGATGGTGGTCACCTGCGAGAAGCCGATCTTCCACTTCTTGTCCTGGGCGAAGGCATGTCCGGTGGAGAGCAGTGCCGTGGTGGTCAGCAATGCCGCGCCGAATGCGGCAAGCTTCAGCATGTCACGTCGGTTCATTTCTTGTTTCCTCCGAGATTGAGAGACGGTGTCTCTTGCGACGGCCGTTTTGCGGCGGCCGTTTCCTTGTGCGCCGCTCCGGGCAGGCGCAGATAGGCCAGCAGATCGCCGGCATTGCGCTCCTGCACGAGCACGGTGCCGATGATGATCATCCCCTTCAGCACCAGCTGAAGGTTCGAATTGATGTTGTGGAGCTGCAATATGTTGGACAGCAGCCCGAAGATCAGCACGCCGCAGAAGGTGCCTATCAGGCTGCCGCGCCCGCCCATCAGGCTGGTGCCGCCGATGACCACGGCGGCGATGGCGTCGAGCTCCAGCCCGGCGCCGGCGTCCGGCTTGCCTTGCCGGTACTGCGCTACGTAGAGCACGGCGGCGATGCCGGCGAGCAGTCCTGATATGGCATAAGTGGCGATCTTGACGCGGCCGGCGGCGATGCCGGAAAGCCTGGCCGCCTCCTCATTGCCGCCGATGGCATAGACATAGCGGCCGAACGGCGTGAAGCGCAGCACCGCGCCGTAGATGACGATGGCGCCGAGGAAGAACAGGCCGGGCATCGGGATGACGCCGAACACCAGCGAGCGCAGCAGCTCGAAATCGGCGGTGGCGTTGGAGCCGGTATAGACCGGCAACACGGCATTGTTCTGGCCGGCGGTGAGCCGGGCGATTCCGAGCGCCGTCACCATCATCGCCAGCGTGACGATGAAAGGCTGCAGCCGTCCGCCGACGATGATGAAACCGTTGATGGCGCCGAACAGCAGACCAACGCAAGGCGCCACCAGAAGCACGCCGAGAACGCCGAATTTGGGCTCGATCTGCGGCAGCAGGTACCAGAGCGAAAGGCAGCACAGGACGATGCCGACGATTGCCGGCGTGACCAGCCCACGAACGGTGTCCAGCCTCACGTCGCGGGCCACGGCATCAACGCCGGCGCGGGACTTTTCCACGTTGAGGAAGATGAAGCGCGTGACCACGAAGCCGAGACACAGCGCAACCAGGGCAACCGTCGGCACGCCCAGCACGACGCCCGGCGTCACGCCCGGAACCGTCAGCAGCATGGCGCACACCACCGAGCAGATGGCCATCAGCGAGCCGACGGAAAGGTCGATGCCGCCGGTGATGATCACCGCCGTCATGCCGGTGGCGATCAGCCCGGTGGTCGACACCTGGCGCAGCACGTCAAGGAGATTGCCGTAGGACAGAAAGATGTTGTTGCCCTTGGAACTCACTGGCGAGCCCAGCACGCCGATCAGGAAGATGGCGATCAGGCCCCAGTAGAGCTTGGTGCGGGACAGGAGTTTCAGTGCGGTCATGCGGCGGGTCTCGATAGGGTCCGGCGCGGTGCCGCGAGGCGCATGATGGCCTCCTCGCTCGCCGCTTCGCGGGAAAGGATGCCTGTCTGGCGGCCGTCGGCCATCACCAGGATGCGGTCGGAAAGATGCAGCAATTCCGGCAGCTCGGAACTGATGACGGCGATGGCCAGGCCATCGCCCGCCAGCCGGAAGATGAGGTCGTAGATCTCGCGCTTGGCGCCGACATCGATGCCGCGCGTCGGCTCGTCGAGCAACAGCACCCTCGGCCTGGTCGCCAGCCACTTGCCGATGACGACCTTCTGCTGGTTGCCGCCCGACAGCGTGCCGGCGGGCTGGTCGATATC
>NZ_RZSJ01000687.1:0-3031 GCF_003998025.1 Mesorhizobium sp. M8A.F.Ca.ET.021.01.1.1 | reverse complement strand
GTCTTTGTGCTTGCGTCCTCGAAGCTGTAGTCGAACGCCCTGGACTGGTTGGGAGGTGTATCCGAACCGGGATAAGGCATTTCCGGCTCGGCGGCTTCGGCCTCGGCATGCGGCGGCGCCTCTGTGCCGGACCGCCCGGCGGCGTCGTCGCCATGCTCCCAGGGTTCGAGATCCGCCTGATCGGCATGCACCGGCTCTTCCGGGAGCTCTGGTCGCGAGGCGTTCGCGGATTCCTCGGCCCTCGCCTCGTCGGTCTGGACGGTAACCTTGGCGGCATCCTCGTCGACGATGCGTGAGACAGCGCCCGGATCGAGGTCGATGGTCACCGGCTCGCGGCGGCTTTTCGAGTGTCGCATCTTCGGCGTCTTGACCATGCATGGGCTCCGCAAAATTCGCTTCGTCTCAACGCGCGGCGGCGCGTGATGGTTCTAAAAAGGGTCTAGCACATCACCAAGCGGTGAAAAGGGGCGGTGTGATGACGCGGGTCAGGGCCGTGCCCGCAAAAGTGCCAGCAGCGCCTCCTCGTCGGGCCGTGCGGCGACACGGATTGCTTTGCCGGCGCTGTCGCCGAAGGCGGCGGCGATGCGCGCGGAAAGGACAAAAAAACGCGTCTTTTCAAAGGCTTTTTGCAGGGCGGGTCGTCTGGCCAGGACCTGCATCGCGGCAGCGGCGTTGGCCGAATAGAGCAGCACCACATCGACCGCTTGGCCTGATAGCAGCGGCAGGGTCGCTTCGTCCGAATAGCTCACCGCAAGCGTGTCATAAGTCTCTACGGCATGGACCTGGACATACGCTGCTTCCAGCTTCTGTTCGAAGGCAGCAAACCGCACGCGCCCACAGAGATAGACGATCGTTTTGCCGGAAAAGGCGGTCGCCATGCCGTCGGCCAGCGCCTCGGCATCGCCAGGCCCCTCGCTGACCGACAGAAAACCGGCTTTGCGCGCGGCCTCGGCGGTCCTCTTGCCGACAGCATGACAAGGCAGCCTGGAAAGCGCCGCTACCAGATCTCCAGGGGCATGGCGCACGGCATTGGCGCTGGTGATGGCGACGGCTGCGACATCGTCCGGAACCGCCTTGGCATCGACCGGCAGTGCCGTCGTCTCCGTCAATGGCAGGAGAAGAGGCTCAAAACCCATTTCTTTCAGCTTTCGCGCCGTGAGCGATGCACCGGGCTCCGGTCTGGTGACCAGGATGCGAGGCATTTTCAGAGCCAGCCGTCGAAGAACTTTTCGCCGGCCCTGGCGCGAACCGCCCGCGCGGCGTCAGCCCCTATTTCAGCCGCGTCCGTGGCCTCGCCTTCCAACCGGACGTCATGCCACTCCGTGCCGTCGGGCGAGATGATCAGCCCGGCAAAGGACAGTTTCCCCCCCGACACCGTCGCATGGCCGGCGATCGGTGTGCGGCACGAGCCGTCGAGCGCGGCGAGAAACGCGCGTTCGCAGGCCAAGGCCTGGCCCGTCGGCACGTGATGGATCGCCGCAAGCATTGTCTCGATATCACGGTCGCCGACGCGCGTTTCGATGCCGATCGCGCCTTGTCCCGGCGCCGGCGGAAAATCCTCCAGCGGCATCAGGTCGGTAATCACGCCTTCGAGCCCGAGCCGCTTCAGCCCGGCATAGGCGAGAATGGTGCCCTCGGCGATGCCTTCATCCAGCTTGCGCAGCCTCGTCTGCACATTGCCGCGGAACATCACCACCTCGAAATCCGGCCGCATCCGGCGGATCAGCGCCTGGCGACGGAGCGATGACGATCCGACCTTGGCGCCATGCGGCAGATCGGCGATCCGCCTGACCGCCTTGCCTATGAAAGCGTCGCGCGCGTCCTCGCGCGGCAGGAAAGTGGAAAGCTCCAATCCGCCCGGAAGCACCGTCGGCATGTCCTTCGACGAATGCACGGCGATGTCGATACGCCCGTCGAGCAGCGCTTCCTCGATTTCCTTGGTGAACAGGCCTTTGCCGCCGGCCTCCGACAGTGGCCGGTCCTGAATACGGTCGCCGCTGGTCGAGATGGGCACCACTTCAAACGCCTGCTCGGGAAGGCCATGCGCTTTCATCAGCCGCACACGCGTCTCATGCGCCTGGGCAAGCGCCAGCGGGCTGCCGCGCGTTCCGATTTTGCAGGTTCCGATTTTCAAAGTTTGCATGGCGCGCGGTCCGTGATAACCCCCGAGCGAAATCGAGGTCTTGCCGGCCTTTTCCTAATGGGGAATAGCCTCATAAACAATCTCTTGGGATAGCGACGAATTGATCCGCGTTCTGGGTATTGAGACGAGTTGCGACGAGACCGCCGCCAGCGTCGTGGCGCTGGAGGGCGATGCCGCGCCGAAAATCCTGTCCAATGTCGTGCTCTCCCAGATCGAGGAACATGCCGCCTTCGGCGGTGTCGTGCCCGAGATCGCCGCGCGCGCGCATGTCGAGGCGCTGGACGGCATCGTCGAGGCGGCGCTCGCCGATTCGGGCGTGGCGCTGGCCGATATCGACGCGATCGCCGCAACCGCCGGTCCAGGCCTCGTCGGCGGGCTGATCGTCGGCCTGATGACGGCCAAGGCGATCGCCGCCGCGGCGAACAAGCCGCTGATCGCCGTCAACCACCTCGAAGGCCACGCCTTGACGGCGCGGCTGACCGACGGGCTCGAATTCCCCTACCTGCTGCTGCTGGTCTCCGGCGGCCACACGCAGATCCTCGCCGTGCGCGGCGTCGGCGAGTATCAGCGCTGGGCCACCACCATCGACGACGCGCTCGGCGAAGCCTTCGACAAGACCGCCAAGATGCTCGGCCTGCCCTATCCCGGCGGTCCGAATGTCGAGAAGGCGGCGCTATCGGGCAACCCGTCGCGCTTTGCCTTCCCGCGGCCGATGAAGGGCTCGGCGCAGCCCGATTTTTCCTTTTCCGGCTTAAAGACCGCCGTGCGCCAGGCGGCAACCGCGATCGAGCCCCTGAGCGACCAGGATGTCGCCGACATCTGCGCGTCGTGCCAGGGAATGTCTCGCGAAAGCGTGCCAGGGCGCGAGAAACGCGGTCGGCCAATGCA
>NZ_RZSJ01000686.1:0-3032 GCF_003998025.1 Mesorhizobium sp. M8A.F.Ca.ET.021.01.1.1 | reverse complement strand
TGAACGATGCGCCGGCAACGCCCGTCGGCAGACCGCTTTCGCCAGGCGAACTGGTCACCGTTATGTCCCATTTCCATCGCGCCGAGATCGCCCGCATGGCCGGCTGGCGCGACCGCCTCGACCGCACCAGCAATTGGGCGATCACCGTTGTCGCGGCGATGCTGTCCGTGTCGCTGTCGACGGCCAGCGCCCATCACGGCGTGCTGCTGTTCGCCATGCTGCTGGTGCTGCTTTTGTTGTGGATCGAGGCGCGCCGCTACCGCTTCTTCGACGTCTACCGCGCCCGCGTGCGCCAGTTCGAGCGCCATTATTTCGCGCAGATCTTCTCGCCGCAGCCCGATTTCGCCTCCGACTGGCTGCTGGTCGTCGGCGAGAGCCTGCGCACCCCAAAATTCCTGGTTTCGCAGCGCGTGGCGCTGGCGCGCCGTCTGCGCCGCAACTACGTGCACATGATGCTGATCCTGCTGCTCGCCTGGATCCTCAAACTGTCGACCCCGAGCCTCATCGATCAAGGCGTGCCGGTCGGCTTTGTCGGCACAATGCGCGAGGCCGTCGGCGCGGCGGCGCTCGGTCCCATACCGGGCGCGGCCATCGTCGCCGTGGTTGCCCTCCTCTATGCCGGCCTGCTGGCGGCCGCCTTCCTGACGCCAGGCGACGACGGCGAACTCTCCTTCGGTAACGTCCACGTCTGACCTCGATGCCGGACGCCAACAACTCGCGACGGATGGCTGCAACGCAAACGTCGGCCGCGCGTTGTGATGGTCAGTCCGCGGCGGCGTCTTGAAGGGACCCATGATCCATCCATCGGCAACGAGGCCGCACGGTACAGCGGCCGCCCTTTCGCTGGCCATTTTCGTTCTGGCGCCGGCAAACCACGCGCTGGCCGCGCAGCCGGCCGGCCACGCCTCGGGCATCGGCGGCTCGGCGGAGGGATTATTCGTCGCCGAGATCGTACTCCTGCTTCTGGTCGGCCGTGGCCTCGGCGAAATCTTCCAGCGCTATGGCCAGCCGGCGATCATGGGCCAGCTGATCGGCGGCATCCTGCTCGGGCCGTCGCTGTTCGGCTGGATATGGCCGGACGCCCAGCATCTGATCTTCTCCACCGATCCCGCGCAGAAAAGCATGATCGATGCCGTCTCGCAGCTCGGCATCCTGCTGCTTCTCCTGCTTACCGGGATGGAGACGGATCTGCGCCTCGTGCGGCGGGTGGGCGCGGCCTGTTTTTCGATCTCGATCACCGGCGTCGTCGTGCCCTTTGTCTGCGGCTTCGCGCTGGCGCAGGTGCTGCCGGATTCCCTCCTGCCCGAGCCGGGTGAGCGCATCGTCGCCGGACTGTTCCTCGGCACCGCGCTGTCGATCTCCTCGGTCAAGATCGTCGCCATGGTGGTGCGCGAGATGAACTTCATGCGCCGCAATCTCGGCCAGGTCATCGTCTCCTCCGCCATCATCGAGGACACGATCGGCTGGCTGATCATCGCCGTCACCTTCGGCATCGCCACCAATGGCAGCCTGCAGGTGCTGCCGCTCATCATCACGGTGGTCGAAGTGGCGCTGTTCATGGTGTTTTCCTTCACCATCGGCCGCCGCCTGGTGTTCACCCTGATCCGCTGGAGCAACGACTCCTTCCGCAGCGAGTACGCCGTCGTCACCGTCATCATCATCATTATGGGCGTGATGGCGCTGATCACCAATCTGATCGGCGTCCACACCGTGCTCGGCGCCTTCGTCGCCGGCATACTGGTCGGGGAATCGCCGATCCTGTCCGACCACATCGAGGGCCAGCTGCGCGGCGTCATCACGGCGCTGTTCATGCCGGTGTTCTTCGGCATGGCCGGCTTGTCCGCAAACCTCACAGTGCTTGCCGACCCGACGCTCGCGCTGCTGACGCTGGCGCTGGTGCTGATCGCCAGCATCGGCAAATTCTCGGGAGCCTTTCTAGGCGGCCGCCTGGCCGGCATGTCGCTGAAGGAGGCGACCGCCGTCGGCAGCGCCATGAACGCGCGCGGCTCGACCGAGGTCATCGTCGCCTCGATCGGCCTGTCGATGAACATCCTGTCCCACAATCTGTTCACCATGATCGTCACCATGGCCGTCATCACCACGCTCGCCATGCCGCCAATGCTGCGCTGGGCGCTCGGCCGGCTGCCGGTCGGCGATGCCGAAAAGCAGCGCGTCGACCGAGAACTGCTCGACGAACGCGGCTTCGTCTCCAAACTGGAGCGATTGCTGCTGCTGGTCGACGACAGCCCGGTCGGCAAGTTCACCGCCTATCTCGCCGGGCTCGTCGGCGGCGGCACCGGCATGCCGACCACGCTGCTCCACCTCGAGGACGGCAAACTGCCCGGCCCTGCCCGCGACAAAGGCCCCGAGCGGGCCTCGAAACAGGTCAAGAGGGGAGCGGCCAGAAGCGCCAGGGCTGTCAGCAAGGCCGAGGACACGCCCGTCGACAAGATCCATCTCACGGCCCGCGCCGAGCTTGAAGCCACCACCGAAACGATCGCCGCCGAGGCCCGCAAGGGCTACGGCCTTCTGCTGGTTGGGCTCGACAACGCGCTGACCGGCAAAGGCACCTTCAGCGGCACGCTGAACGATATCACCAGCGGCTTCGACGGCCCGCTCTGCCTGGTGCTGAATGGCGCCAAATCCAGCGGCAAGATGCCGATGCTGCGCGCCGGCGCGACCATTCTGGTTCCCGTCAACGGCACCGAGGTCGCGCGGCGCGCGGCTGATTTCGCGCTGGCCCTGGCGCGGCCGCACCGGGCGCGCGTCAAAGTCCTTTATGTCTCGCAGGCCCGCAAGGGCAGCCGGCCAGGCTCGGTTTCGCACCGCCGCGAGGAGGCCGTGCTCAAGGATGTCGCCGATCTCGCCGACCGCTATGGCGTCGCCGTCGAGACCGCCATCAGAACGCGCGCCACGCCCGACCAGGCGATCGCCAGGGAAGCGGCCAAGGGCGCGGCGATGGGGGTGATGGGCGTCACGCAGCGGCCGGGCGAAGAGCTGTTCTTCGGCGACACGGCGACCGCCGTGCTGGC
>NZ_RZSJ01000685.1:0-3038 GCF_003998025.1 Mesorhizobium sp. M8A.F.Ca.ET.021.01.1.1 | reverse complement strand
CTACACGGAGTTCGCGCGGCAACTCGAACTCGCGGTGTCGCAATCGCAGCGCTTTCGCGGCGTCGCGATCATCGACTTCGCCGTTTCGCTGACGCCGGACGAAATCGTCGAGCGCACGCGCAAGCTGGCGGCCAAGTGCAAGGCCGTCGCCCTGGTCGGGCCGGATCACCCGGCGCTGACGGTCATTGTCGAGGAGATGAAGGCCAGGGGATTGCCGGTTTTTTCGCTGCTGTCCGACTTCGCCGCCGGCATTCGCGAGGGCTATGTCGGCCTCGACAACCGCAAGGTCGGCCGCACAGCAGCCTGGATGATCTCGAAAGCGGCGAAGCGGCCGGGCAAGGTCGCGCTTTTCGTCGGCAGCCACCGCTTCCACGGCCATGAGCTGCGCGAGATCGGCTTCCGCTCCTTCTTCCGCGAACAGGCGCCGGACTTCACCCTGCTCGAAACGCTGGTCAATCTCGAGGCCAACCAGATCACGCAGGACACGCTGCTCGACCTGCTCGGCCGTCATCCGGACCTCGTCGGCTGCTATGTCGCGGGCGGCGGCATGGAAGGCGCGGTCGCGGCGCTTAGGCAGGCCAAGCCAGCAGAGATGCCAGCGGTGGTCTGCAACGAGATATCGGCGGTCTCGCGATCCGCCCTGGCGGACGGGGTGCTGACCATGGTGATCTCCACGCCTCTGGCGGCTTTGTGCCGCGAACTGCTCGATCTCATGGCGCACGCCATCGAGACGGGCGCGGCTAACGCTCCCGGCCAGACCTTCCTGCCGTTCGACATCTACCTGCCCGAGAACATCTAGCGAGCCAGGGCTTTCAGCGCGTCGCCCGACGGGGGTATCCAAATTTGACGCATTAATGATTGCTAATATATACATGCCCGATGGGCGGAGATGGGTTTGGGTACATCGCTTTTGGGAGCGACGAGCTCTATGCGCGTGGCGCGCTCTTCAGCGCCCTTCGCCTGCTTTACTATTGCCCGGATGCCAGGGTCATGGTCCTGACCGACAGGCCCTCCATTTTCGACGGCTATCCTATCGAAACGATCGAGCTAACGGCCGAGAGAAAGGCCGAGATGTCCTTCGGCAATCGATACAGGTTTGGCATCAAGGCAGCCGGCATCGTCGATTTGCTGCGGCGTTGCGAGCGCCTGTTCTTCATGGACACGGACATGTATCCGACCGGCGACATATCGCGATGTTTCAGGCGAATTACAGCGTTGTCCTCCATAATGTGGCGGTGCGAAGGGCGCCCAAAGGCCCCTTATCGAGCGCTCGAAGGCAAAGGGCTCTCAATTGGAGGCCACATCCTGACCGGAGATGAAACCATGTGGGCGAGCGGCGTCCTTGGCGTTCATCATAACAACATTCCCGCGCTGGAGCGAGCATACGCCGCCAGCGAGAGAGTCAGTGAAATCGTGCGTTTGCATACCCCGGAACAATTCTGCATCGGCGTCGCGCTATCACAGGATGGGCGAACGATCAGCCGCCAGCAGCTGCCTATCCGCAATTACACCACCACCGGAACAAAGCTTCACGCCCGAAGGCGAATTGGAGTTTTCTTCGATGTCAGCGGCAAGCTCAGCGTCGAACAGCAGGTGAGGCAGGCGGCGGGATACAGGGTCTGGAGAGCGCCGCTCGATCTCTTGCTGCAGAGAGACATCTGGCATTTCTGAACTGCCATCGCCTGTCGACGGCATCCAGGGAACGGACCTGGCGCGCTGATGCCATAGGCCTCGCCGCCGGCGGCGGGCGTGCGCCTGTCTGCTCCGCCGCCAAGCCAGCGGCATTCTTCCGGCAGCATCCGCACACCGTCGACGCGTCCGCCAAAATCGCACGTCCGGTTTTGGAATCGCCCTTGACGCCTCCCGACGAAATGGAATAAATATTTCATCAGTGATGTATTTTGGTCCTTACGTTCCGGGAACATCTGTTTCAAACAGAGGCTTTGGCGTTCCAGCAAACGGCAGGCGCCACCGGGGAGAAGACAATCGGGAGAGATTCCCCGGGGAGATCGGGGATTCCGGAGAAATCGGTGCAACCGGACACCAAAGTGGAGGAGAGATTAAAATGAAGAAACTGCTTTTGGGCGTCGCCTTCGCGGCGCTGATGAGTTCATCGGCCATGGCCGCCAAGATCGGCGTCTCGATGGCCAAGTTCGACGACAATTTCCTTACCGTGCTGCGCAACGGCATGATCGAGCAGGCCAAGGGCATGAGCGGCGTCGAGCTGCAGGTCGAGGACGCGCAGAACGACGTCGCCAAGCAACTCGACCAGATCAAGAACTTCGCCGCTTCGGGCGTCGACGCCATCATCGTCAACCCGGTCGACACCTCGGCCACGCAGGCAATGTCGGACGCGGCCGCCGCGGCCAAGATCCCGCTGGTCTATGTCAACCGCCAGCCGGTCAATGTCGACACGTTGCCCGACAACCAGGCCTTCGTCGCTTCCAATGAGGCCGATTCCGGCACGCTCGAAACCAAGGAAGTCTGCCGCCTGTTCAAGGAAGCCGGCAAGAAGGAAGCCAATGTCTATGTCATCATGGGCGAGCTTTCCAACCAGGCCGCCGTGCAGCGCACCAAGGACATCGACGATGTCATCGCCACCCCGGACTGCAGCTTCATCAAGATCATCGACAAGCAGACCTCGAACTGGGATCGCGACCAGGCGCAGAACCTGATGACCAACTGGCTGTCGACCGGCAAGAAGTTCGACGGCGTCATCGCCAACAATGACGAAAGCGCCATCGGTGCCATCCAGGCGATGAAGGCCGCCAACATCGACATGAAGTCGGTTGTCGTCGGCGGCGTCGACGCCACCCAGGACGCGCTTGCCGCCATGCAGGCGGGCGACCTTGACGCAACCGTGTTCCAGGACGCAGCCGGCCAGGGCTCGGGCGCGCTGGACGCGGCGCTGAAGCTCGCCAAGGGCGAGAAGGTCGAACACAAGGTCTATGTCCCGTTCCAGCTGGTCACGCCTGCGAACATCGACAAGTTCTTGAAGAAGAACTGAGCCGCGGACATACGGAGCGGCGCTCTCGCGT